>JAQUEY010000188.1 GCA_028684955.1 Eubacteriales bacterium | reverse complement strand
ATAGCAAGCCTGGCTTGTTTCCTCCAGATCAAAGGTCGGCGCGCGGGATGCGCTGGCGGGCGCGGGTGGCGCTGGCGGGCGCGAAGCCTGGTCCCAAAATCGGCAATTGCCGTTTTCTGCCACAGGTTAGTTTTTCCTCCTTTTTATGATATTTGACTGAAGACCTCTGCGTCTGTAATAGTTGCGGGCATAATCTTCATTTCTTGCCGCTTATCTACCCCGACTTAAAAAAAGGAAAATTCCAAATATCTTGAAACAGGCGAATATCCCTTGAAGATCCCGAAGGCAAAAGGTGAAAAATGATGGAAATTGAAAACCCGAAGTGTCCTTGACAAAGGGCACAGTTTAATCTGTTACCGTGAAAAGTGATACTCTGGGATTCGTTTGGCCCTGCTTCGAAACAACAGATCCGGTAATTGTCCAGGCCTGGCGCGAGGGGTGGCACCTAAAGTGGCAACTTCCATGAAAAGGGTCGGCGCACCTTCTCGGAAGCACAGGCATTCGACCCAGAAAGCTTACTGCCCCAGTGGTTTTGAGACTGAGCGGATTGTTGCCACGAAAGTGCACCGACCTAAAAAGGGAAATTTCCATTCCTAGGTCGGCCCACTTTTGGGGAAATTTCCAGGCCGACCAGCAAAGCCCCTGTTCGCAGCCACTTCCAGGCACCTTGAGTTTCTTCCACGAAAGTGAGCCGACCCCGCTGGAGGAAATTTCCATGAAAAGGGCCAGGCTTGGCGCGAGGGGGAACGCTCTACTTTCTTCGGATCTTTTCACGGTAATAAGCAAAGAGCCCAGTAGATAGAATTATTGACCCCGGTCCTAAAACCGGCAATTGCCGAAACCAGTACCCGGGGTGATGCGAGGGGTGGTCCCGACATGGAATTTTCTGCCACAGGATCTAAAGCATGGTTTGAGCGTATGGTTAAATCGAGCTTTTTCCAGCCTGTAAAACCAGGCGATTGTGACTGATGTTTCTTCGCACGATCATTTCTTTCTTACTGTACGCAATTCAAACAAGCAATAACGCCATTTTAACCTAGTTAAAGCCAATATTTTTCATGCATATTGCCAACTTCTGCAATTTCTATAATTTGAACTTGCAAAAACACTTGACTCCCGCACCGCAATCATTTATCCTGAATCCATCAAAGCAAAGGCGCTGACCTCCACCGGTCGAGCGCCTTTTTCGTTTTGAAAACCACCAAGCCAAGCAGAAGAATCGAATCTGTGAGGTGCCTGTTACAGGCTGCCTCTGGTTTCGTGCACCCTGCAGGCCAAGGCCAACCGGGCCAAGAAAAGAAAGGGGTATGAGCCATGAAGAAACTTGAAATCGTCATCAAGCCTGAACGTCTGGAGCTTCTCAAAGCCATTCTCGAGGAAGCAGACGCCACCGGTGTGATGATCAGCAACGTGATGGGGTACGGCAACCAGAAGGGAATCACCGCACTGTACCGTGGTACTCGCTACACCGTCAATTTCCTGCCCAAAGTCAAAGTCACCACCATTACGGATGACCTGAAGGCAGAAAAGCTGATCGATCAGATCTGCAGCCAGCTGGCCCAGGGCGAAGCCGGCGACGGCAAGATTTTTGTCACTGACATTGCAGACGTGATCCGCATCCGCACCGGCGAACGAGGCGATAAAGCCTTGTAAGCACCTGAGCAAGCCGCCCTCCGCGGCCACTGCGAGTTGAGAAAGGATGGTTTTTATGGAAGATTTGACCATGAGTGTAGAAACATTGGCTAGAAATGCCGATATCCTCTGGACCCTGATTGCTGCTATTCTTGTCTTTTTCATGCAGGCCGGATTTGCCATGGTGGAGACGGGGTTCACCCGGGCCAAAAATGCTGGCAACATCATCATGAAAAACACCATGGACTTTGCTGTCGGCTCGATTCTCTTTCTGCTGGTCGGTTACGGTATCATGTTCGGCGACAAATTCATGGGACTGTTTGGCACCACTGGTTTCATTGATCCGACGACGATCGGCGACAGCTATTTCATCTTTTTCCAGACCGTGTTTGCCGCCACTGCTGCCACGATTGTTTCTGGTGCCATGGCTGAACGGACCAAATTCAAGTCTTACCTGATCTACTCGGCTGTCATCTCGCTGATCATCTACCCGGTCGTCGGCGCCTGGACCTGGGGTGGTGGCTGGCTCTCCAGTCTTGGCTTCCATGACTTTGCCGGATCCACTGTCGTTCACTCAGTCGGCGGCTGGTCCGCCCTGATGGGTGCGAAGATCCTCGGCCCCCGCATCGGCAAATTTGGTCCTAACAAAAGGCCCAATGCCATTCCCGGCCATAGCCTGACCCTCGGCGCCCTCGGTGTCTTCATCCTCTGGTTCGGCTGGTTCGGTTTCAACCCCGGCAGCACCGTCGCCCTAGTCCCGGAAATCGGCGACATTGCCATGACCACCAACCTGGCCGCAGCGGCCGGTGGCTGCAGCGCCATGTTTATCTCTTGGTTCAAATTTAAAAAGCCTGATGTCGGTCTGACCCTCAACGGTGTGCTCGGCGGCCTGGTTGCCATCACAGCCGGTACGGCTGCCGTCAGCAACATGGGTGCCATTCTCATCGGTCTCATCGCTGGATTCATCATCGTCTTTGGTGCCTGGATCCTGGAAAATATCTTCCACATCGACGATCCGGTCGGTGCCGTCCCGGTCCACCTGATGAACGGTGTCTTTGGAACCTTGGCTGTTGGACTTTTCGCCATCCCTGAAAACTTCGGTGGTACAGCAGCCGGTCTCTTCTATGGCGGTGGTCTCAGCCTTCTAGGCTCCCAGCTCATCGGTGTTCTGTCCGTCGGAATCTGGACTTCCCTGACCGCTGGCATCCTGTTCCTGATCCTCAAGAAAACGGTCGGCCTTAGAGTCTCACCCGCTGAAGAACTCGAAGGACTCGACCTCCGCGAGCACGGCTCCGAAAGCTATCCGGATTTCATGGTCAAGGGTTGAGCGGACTGTCCGCCGTTTCAACAGCACCCCTCCCAGACCATGTGAATAAAACGGATGTAGCCCGTTTAGGGCAAAGACCCTCCCGCCGCAAGGCTGGAGGGTCTTATGCCTGAGAAGGGAAGAATCCTGCGGGGCAGGCCCTGTCGGAGAGTCTTTTTTTCAATCAAACACGGCGGTCGACATGACGAGTTTGGCCTCGTAGCCTTTGTCGGCGAGTGCGTGCATGATGGCATCGCGGTGTTCGTAGCCGAAAGCTTCGAGAGTGACTTTTAGTTCGACAGCCATGTTGCGGTTGATGCTGACAAACTGGTTGTGCTCGAGACGGATGATGTTGCCTTTCTGGCGGGCGATGATGTGGGCGATGCGCTCGAGCTCACCGGGCCGGTCAGGCAGGAGCACGGAGAAGGTGAAGACGCGGCCGCGATTGATCAGGCCGTGCTGGACCAGGGAGGCCATGGTAATGACGTCCATGTTGCCACCAGACAGAATCGAGACCACGCGTTTACCCTTGAGGCCGAGGTGGTTCAGGGCAGCGACGCTGAGAAGCCCCGCATTCTCGACAATCAGCTTGTGCGTCTCCATGACGGTCAGGAAGGCATCGATCAGTTCGATGTCATCGATCGCCAGGAAGCGGTCGACATGATCCCGCACAAAGGGGAACACTATATCGCCCGGGGTTTTGACGGCCACGCCGTCGGCGATCGTATCGATGTGGCTGAGGGTGCAGATCTGGCCCTGTTCGACCGACCATTTCATCGAGGCGGCACCACTCGGTTCGACGCCGATGATTTCGATTTCCGGGCGCAGGATCTTGGCCAAGGTGGCTACGCCGGCGGCCAATCCACCACCACCGATCGGCAGGATGATGGCATCGGTTTCAGGCAAATCGGCCAGGATTTCGAAGGCGATTGTGCCCTGGCCAGAGGCGACATCCAGATCATTGAACGGATGGACGAAGGTGTATCCTTTTTCCTGTGCCAGTTCGAGGGCATGGGCATAGGCTTCATCATAATTCTCGCCAAAAAGGACCACCGTCGCGCCATAGGATTTCGTATTATTGACCTTGACCAGAGGCGTCGTCTGCGGCATGACGATCGTAGCTTTCAGCTTTTGCAGCTGGGCTGCCAGGGCAACGCCCTGAGCGTGGTTGCCGGCTGAAGCCGTGATCAGGCCGCGCCTTTTCTGCTCAGCTGGCAAACGGGCAATCTTGACGAAGGCGCCGCGC
>JAQUEY010000187.1 GCA_028684955.1 Eubacteriales bacterium | reverse complement strand
ACGGCGCGACCCGGGATTCTACGAGCGTCGGATCGCGCCACTGATCAATTGATTTCCAGATTTTCCTGTCGATTCACCAATTTCGGGCTACGGTTTACCAGTCAAATCGTGTAAAATCAAAGCAGCAGCCTTAGCTGCCACCATTCCAACCCAGATGAACGGACGAGGAGCGTGAGTTTTTTGAGAGCTTTTATCGGGATCGATTTCAGTGACGAGATCAAGAACGAGATCCTGGCCATCCAGGACAAGCTAAAACCCCATACCGATTCAGGACGTTGGAAAGCCTTGGATGATTTGCACCTGACTTTAAAATTCATGGGTGAAATCGGCACCGGTCCATTGGAACCGATCAACGATGTCATGAAAGCCGTGGCAAAGCAGGTCCAGGCCTTCTCTCTCTCCCTGGCAGATTTCTGGACCTACGATGATAAGGACCTGATGCGTTTCCTCTGGCTGGGCCTGGCCGGGGATCTTGACGCCTTGCGCAAATTGCAGGCCATGGTTGACAGGGCCCTCGAGCCGCTCGGCTTTGCGGCAGAAAAACGCGGTTTTGCCCCGCACGTCACACTGGGTCAGGATCTGGTTTTCAAAACTGAATTCGACCAAATCAAAGCAGCCCTCGGGCCGGTCCAGCTCAAAGACATGATCGTCCACTGGCTGGTCCTCTTCGCCAGCGAAGAAACGGAAGGTCGGCGAGTCTACCGCAAAATCGCCGAGTACCCCTTGGCAAACACCCCTTAAGTCAGGCAGTCACTGACTGGTATCCAGGGGGGTATCCAGTTCCTGTTTACAGTGCTGGGCTTTTTGGCGAGCAGATCATCCGCCTATTGAAGCAGCGTTTCCCGAAGCTACTGTCCTTCAGGTATCGAAATGCTCCGTATCGCGTTCATGTTCGAGCAGCGATTCGCGGGTCTGGGATTTATCACTGCTGTGAAGATTGACCTCGCGCACGGTAGCATCTTCCAGGCAATCGAGCAGTAACCGGCGCACAAGATCATCCTGGAAAGCCTTGTTGATGGCAGACACCACTTCTGGCTCAGTGCGGATTTCCAGCAGCCGGTCAAGCAAATTGCCCGGACTGTCATTACTGGCTGCAGGGTAATTGACGATTGCACGGGCCAGACCCTGCTGCAGGACCATTTCCATGGTCAGTTCCTGGTTTTTCAATTGGTTAATCAGCGAATCCATTTCGACCATCCTTTCGTTTGACAGAGCAACTATTTGCTATGACACCCGCTTCGAGCTCGACGCCGGTCAGATTGCCGCCATAGACACAGCCGGTGTCGAGGGCAATCCAGCCAGACCGGCTGACAGGTATATTCTGGCGGACCAGAGCATAGGTAGGAGTGTGACCAAATACAATGGTGAAAGGCCAGTGTTTGCGGCTATTGTAGAAAGCTTCACGGATCCAGAGCAAATCGGAGTCCACTTGTTTCTCCAGGGACTTGTGCGGGTTTAGCCCGGCGTGGACAAAGAGAAAGCCATTTCTTTCATATGTCAGCGGCAGTTTGGCAAAATAGTCCAAATCGGACTGGATCGTTGCTCCATGTGTTTCGTAACTGGCGAGGGTGAATTCATTGCCATTGTAATCCCACCAGTCACCAGCTCCGGAGAAATAGTCCAGGGCCATCTGTTCGTGGTTGCCGCGCAGGACAATCACATGCTCTGTTCCGAAGCTGGCCTGCAGTTGGCGCGCCTTTTGCACCACTGCATAGCTGTCCGGGCCACGGTCAATCAAATCCCCCAGGATGACCAGATAATCCCGCTGCAGGTCTGGTGCCAGGCAATCAAGGACCTCACATAACTCCTGGTAGCAACCATGGATGTCGCCAATGGCAAGCAATCTGCCGGTCCGGGATTCGCTAAAAGGCTGGCGGTTTTCCATGACCGTGGATCTCAAAGCAAACGGCCCGGGAGCACGAGGACGATCAAGCCCATATTCAGCAAGGCCGCCAGGGGCAAAAGGACTCGGAACACTGTTTTGCGGGTCTTGTGCCGGAAAATATAAGAGCCAGCCCAGCAACCTACCCCACCCATGGCAAAGGCAGCCGTCAACAGCGTTTTTTCCGGCACGCGCCAGTGGTTGTGAATCGCCTGGTATTTATCATATCCCATGAGCAGAAAAGTCAGGATATTCCAGATGGCCAAGGCGATAAGCAGATAGTCCATGTTCATTTCCCTTCCATCTATACGGTTGATGCAGCACGAACATTCATTCATGCCGTCAGTTCACGACGATGACACCCTGGTCGTCGACCGTGAAACTTTCGCCAGGAGCCAGCGCGATATGGCCGGATTCGTACGGATCACCATCGAGTGTGATCAGGACGTTGGGCACATCATAGGCATGGCCGACCGTATTAACGATCGAGCGGACCAAGGCAGCTTCAAATCCGGAACCGGCATTCATGTCGGTCACCAGGCTGCGCGTAAAATCAATGGCCACGATGCCACGATCCTGCTGCAAATGGACGGAATTGATTTTTGTCTGCGAACTCATCAGGGCCGGCAAATCCGTATCTGACTCGAGGACCAGGATCTGGCCAGGCTTGATCGTATAGGGTGAAGGAATGCCATTGAGGGCTGCGATGTCTTTGTATTTCTGACCGTCGCCAAGATTGTACAAGGCGATCGACCACAGGGTGTCGTGGGGCTTGACGGTGTAAATCCGGTTCGGGAAAGCCTGGGCGGCAGATCGGAAGAAGCGGTCTAGTATCTCGCCGATACCTGTGTTGGTCTTCATCTCGACCGTCACGTCCTTGGCAACGATCTCGATGTCGGTCTCGGTCATGCGCGGATAATAAACGGTCATCTGCTGGTTGCGTATCGCATCGAGTCGCCGCTCGGCCAGTTCCTGGTGGATGTCATAGCCATTTTGAGCCGTCATCTGGACCAAGCCAAAGCCTCGAGCGTAGTAGTGTTTGGTGACCACATCGGAGCTGGTGGTCGTGACTTCGATTGCATTGAATGCGCCTGCCTCCGTGTCGACCGGCACATCGATAGCTGTGATTGCCCGGATCCCATGATCAATATTCCAAGCCGTGCCCACCTCAAGCGGCTCCATCAGAAGGATTTCGCCATTGGACACCGGTGGCAGTTGGGCAAGGTCTTCTCGGACGTACAACTCCGCCAACTCTTGCAGAATCTGGACTTTGCCATTGCCCACGGCATAGAGGACATGGACCTCGGTACCGCCATTGTCATAGGCGAGCTGGATCTGACCCGGCCTTGAATAATCAACGTAGACGGTCATCGGGACATATTCATTGCCTGTGCCCGTGTAGCGCGCAAAGACATCCGGTGTCAGGGGGAAATACTGCTCGACGGTCCGTGCGGGCTGCGTCGGCTCGGTCGGGGCCGGTGTGGTTTCTGTTGTGGTTGGTGCGGTTGTGGAGGAAGTTGTCTCAGATGGCTGGATGGTGGGTTGGGTCGAAGACTCAGTAGTGGCTGTGGGTTCGACGCTGGCTGTTGTCTGAGTGGTCGGCTCGGTCGGTCCGGTAACAGGTTCGCTCGTGGTTGGGCTCTGGCAGGATGCCAGAGCAAGTGTGAAGACTAGGACCAGGCATGTTGCCGCAAATCTGGATCGGAAACGGATCATGGATCTCATGTTCAAAGCACCCTCTTTCTGTCTCCATCTAAATACCATTATAGTCCATTTTTCAGACGGAATTGTGACGGAAAAAGATCCTCGAGGTGCGGGTACGCGGGGGCGTGCGAAGTGAGGGGCGGCGAGACCGGACGCGGCCGGCAGACCGGGGGTCTTTTTCGGCGATTGCCGATTTCCGGTGCATCCTTCGCGCTTCGCACGACGCGCACGAACTCAGTTGTAGCACTGCAACCAGAGAGCCGCGATCCAGCTTGCGGAAGCTGGCTTAGAACACAACCGTCAGCATCCATTTGCAGTCTTCGACGGCCTGGATGGCA
This sequence comes from Eubacteriales bacterium, assembly GCA_028684955.1. Lineage (GTDB taxonomy): Bacteria > Bacillota > Clostridia > Saccharofermentanales > UBA5734 > UBA5734. The sequence goes on along the minus strand of JAQUEY010000187.1, from coordinate 286 downwards.
TGGGGCAGGGTGGCAGGCATGACGATGCTTTCGCCTTCCTTGAGAATATGGTCGGTGCCGTTGACTGTGAAACGGCCGACACCTTCAAAGACAGTGGCCAAGGCATCACCCTCGGAATCGTGGGAGCTGATTTCCTCGCCTTTCGCGAAGGCGAAAAGGGTCACGCTGACTGACTTGTTCTGGACCAGGGTCTTGCTGACGATCTGGCCGGGAGCGACTGAAACAAGGTCCTTGAGGCGGACGATTTGTTCGTGAACGATGTTTTTGAGGAGTGCCATGAGTGTGT
>JAQUEY010000186.1 GCA_028684955.1 Eubacteriales bacterium | reverse complement strand
CCCGGCAAATTCCGGCATCCAGTCCGGTAAGTCAGTGACAAACTAGCTCAGCAACTGAGTGACAAACCGGCTCGGCAGAGACAGAAAGGAGCATTTTACACCTTGAAATTGCCCTCGCAGCTTCAAGCAAACGATTTGTTACTCCTGCATGCTTCATAAATATGTGTGGGATGATCACCTCGGTGATATTGTCGTGGTAGGTTGTAAACTTGGTTATTGGGAACGTGCTAATACTTGAACAGCGCGGCGATCATGGCCTGGACAGCTGCGCCGAGCATGAAAACTGGCTGGATCAGCAGCATGCTGAGCTCGTATAACAGCGAACTGTTTTCATAGGGTTTGCCCCTGAGCCGGCGCAACAGTGCACTTAACGGGATGCCGGAGATGTTCCCCATCATCATGACGGTGATGCCGGCTCTCATGATGGCTGCATGCTGCTCACCGTAGGTTGCGACGAGACGTTCCCAGGCTTTTAAGTCAGGCTGGCCCATGGTGTCAGCGACGTGCTGGGCATAAAGAATCGCAGTAGCCTCCTCGGCTTTGACATAGGCTTTTGAACCGGAAAGAAAAGCTTCAATCTCATCTTGGCCAAATCCTTCGACCAAAGCCATCCGGGTGTGGGCGTAAGAGCAGACTTCACAGCCATTGACTTCAGTGGTTGCCAACATCAGACGTTCGATCAGGTGAGGATCAACGGTCCGTTTCCTGTGATTCTTGACGACTGCAGGCAGTGCCACGAATCCGTTTACAAAAGACAGGTACAACTGTCCCATGGTGTATTTCTTTTTCAGTTGATTACCAAACATGATGAATCCTTTTAAACGACTGTGGACTGACGCGTTGCAGGTGATTGGAAAATAGGAAGGTCTCATACATGACTTAACAGAAGAAATCTGATCCTGTGGCTAGAGAAATCCGCCGGCAACTGTTTGCGTCAAGCTTGATCGGCGATGCTTACGCACTTGGCACGCAATGGTTCTATGACCTCGACCGCGTCGACCCATTATGGAGATCAGGCCCTGATGGTGTTCCGATGAGCTTGTTTGTCATCCTGGCTCTGGGGATGGATAAGGACGGTGCCGTACATCGTAGTGGCTGCAAGCCGCTGATTCCTTTCGGTTCGCTTGTGCTTTTTTTCAGTATTCTTCACGATTGCCGAATTCTGCCGACTCCACCCAGCTCGTGGGGCGTTCCAGCAAGGTTTCCAGGTTTTCGAACAAATCATAATGGCTTTGTTCCTGTTTGACTAAAAACAACAGGAGCTTTTTTTCATTTGCCTGGGTGGCAGCTTTGAGCATGGCTTGATAGAGCTCGATGGATTTGAGCTCGATTTCCTTGGCTGCACGATAAACCTCGAGCTGGTCAGCCAAATAACCGGGGTCCACTTTAAATTCGTCCAGGGTACTGAAAAGGTCTCTGGCTTCTTTTGACGGATCGCCATCCAAGCCTGGATAGGAGCCCTGATCCATCTGGCGCAAGAGTTCCAGATGCTTGATTTCTGCCTTGGCCAGCAGGATAAAGACGGTCTCGAGTGGGGTGCCCTGGCTTTGCTTGGCCTGCTGATGATAATACTGGTCACCATCGATTTCCAATTGAATGGCTTGATCCATGAGTCGCATGTGCATTACCTCCTGAAAAGCTTGGCGCTCAGCCTCATTGAATGAGGATCTGCCTCAATTATGCACTACGGATGCGAATTTGTTAAATCACTCTTCTGGCAAAGCAGAGCCTGCCACTTGGGCGGCCTGGAAAAACCATATTTATAATCCGGACCGGTTTGCGCGGCGCAAAAATCCGGTCTGGTGCTTCTTTGCGCACTTTTGCCAGGCCTCCTAAAATGACCTTGTTCTCATTCTTCGACTGGGAGGTCAACCATGTTAAGTGAAGTACAACTCCAGCAGCTGGACCGGATCCTCGAACTGCATCAGTACCAGAAGCGGCGGATCATCGCGATCCTGCAAGCCATCCAGCAGGCCTTTTCCTATTTGCCTGAGGAGGCCTTGCGAGTCACCGCTGACGCCGTCGGTATCAGCCAAGCCAAAATTTTCAGCATTGCCACTTTTTATGAGAATTTCTCGCTGGAGCCGAAAGGCCGCTTTGTGATCAAGATCTGTGATGGCACCGCTTGCCATGTGCGCCATTCCTTGCCGATCCTGGAAGCCCTGCGCAAGGAGCTGGGCTTGTCAGAGGCGGTCAGGACGACCAGGGACCGTCTGTTTACGGTGGAGACGGTTTCCTGTCTGGGTGCCTGCGGTCTGGCTCCGGTTCTGACGGTCAATGACCGTGTGCATGCTGCCATGACCCCGGAAAAGACCTTGAAGCTGCTCAAGGAATTGCAGGAGGATGCCAAAGATGCTGATCAGATCGCCTGAAGAACTGGATTTTGCCCGCAGCCTTTATCAGAAGAGCCTTGAGAAGCAGACCGTGCGGGTCCTCGTCTGTGCCGGCACCGGCTGTGTCGCGGGTGGCTCGCTCCAAGTCTACAAGCGGATCCGCGAAATAGCCCTGGAAGCAGGCCTTGGTGTGGAAGTCATCCTGTCGGCAGAGGCAGATGGGGCTGATTGCCCGGGCCAGAAGCGGGCAGTGGATACTGCAGTTGGGTCCAACCGGGTTCCTGACTCTGGCAAAGGCCAGACGGTTGTCGGACTCAAGCATAGCGGCTGCCACGGATTCTGCGAAATGGGGCCCCTGGTCCGGATCGAACCCCAGGGCTGGCTTTACATCAAAGTCACCGAAGCAGATGCGCCGGAGATCGTGGAACAGACTCTGGTCCGCGGCTTACCGGTTGAACGGCTGATGTACCATGCTGAAGATCGTTGCTTTGCCCGCCAGGATGATATCCCCTTTTACCGCAAGCAGACCCGCGTCGTGCTCAAGGAGTGCGGTACGATCGATGCCGATTCGATTGAAGACTATATCGCCCATGCTGGCTACCAGTCGCTGCGCAAGGCGCTGTTTGAGCTGACCCCGGAAACGATCCGCCAGACCATACTCGAGTCTAACCTGCGCGGACGTGGCGGTGGCGGTTATCCGGCTGGCCGGAAATGGCAGCAGGTTGCCAGGCAGGAGAATCCGGTTAAATACATTGTCTGCAATGGTGATGAAGGGGACCCCGGTGCTTTCATGGATCGCAGCATCATGGAGGGCAATCCCCATCTGATGATTGAGGGTATGCTGATCGCCGCCATCGCGACCGGTGCCCATGACGGCTATATCTATGTCCGGGCCGAATACCCCCTGGCTGTGGCCCGGCTCCAGCATGCGATCGAAGCAGCCCAACAGGCCGGCCTGCTCGGCCTGGACATCCTCGGTTCAGGCTTCCATTTCAACCTCCAGATCAACCAGGGCGCCGGGGCATTTGTCTGTGGTGAAGGATCCGCACTGACTGCTTCGATCGAAGGTGAGCGTGGCATGCCGCGGGTCAAACCGCCCCGCACAGTGGAGAAGGGTTTATTTGAGTGTCCAACCGTCCTCAATAATGTCGAAACCTTTGCCAATGTGCCGCTCATTCTGGACAAGGGCGCGGCGTGGTACCGGTCAATCGGTCCCGAAAACAGCCCAGGTACGAAGGCTTTCGCCATCACCGGCAGTGTCCGCAATACCGGTCTGATCGAGGTGCCAATGGGCTCGACCCTGCGGGAAATCATTTTTGACATCGGCGGCGGCATCCGTGGGGCCCGTGACTTCAAAGCTGTCCAGATCGGCGGACCCTCTGGTGGCTGCCTGACTGCCGAGCATCTCGATTTGCCACTGGATTTCGATTCGCTCAGCCAGGCTGGTGCCATGATTGGCTCTGGTGGCCTGGTCGTCATGGATGACCAGACCTGCATGGTCGAGATTGCCCGCTTCTTCATGAGCTTTACGCAGAGCGAATCCTGTGGCAAATGTGTCCCTTGCCGCGAGGGAACCAAGCGCATGCTGGAGATCCTCGAACGGATCGTCGCAGGCCAGGGCTCGCTCGCGGACCTTGACTTGCTGGAATCCCTGGCAGAGACAATCAGCGAGACCTCGTTGTGTGGTCTGGGCAAGACAGCAGCCGGCCCGATTCTGAGCACGCTCAAATATTTCCGCAGCGAATACGAAAGCCATGTCCTCGCCCGGCGTTGCCAGGCCGGTGTCTGCCAGGCCCTGCGCCAGATTGTGATCGAGCGTGAGCGTTGCAAGGGCTGTGGCAAATGTGCCAAGGTCTGCCCCGCCGGAGCGATCAGCGGCAAACCGC
>JAQUEY010000185.1 GCA_028684955.1 Eubacteriales bacterium | reverse complement strand
GGGACACCAGCGCCACGATGGCGCAGATCAGGTTGGTCGCAAGACCGGGGATGGTGCCATACATCGTGACTTGGCGGAAATAGTCGACATAGTAGAACATCGGGTTGAATTGCATCAGAAATTGCATTTGGGCAGGCAGAGCGTCGTAGGGATAGACGATCGGGGTCAGGTACGTCCAGGCGGTCAGGACGACGCCGTAGAGATGGATGATGTCGCGAAAATAGACCGCCCAGCTCGACAGGACCAGGCCGATGCCGATCGCAAAGACCAGCAGGTAGAGTGAGGGGACAAAAAACAGCAGGGCGCTCCCATGCAGCGGTACGCCGAGGATCAGGTAGATCAGGACGACAGCAATCAGGGAGAACAGGAAATTGACGAAGGCGAACAAGGCTTTTTCGAGCGGGAAGATGTATTTCGGGATATAGACCTTCTTGATCAGCGATGACGCCTGGAGGACAGAAGACATGCCGCCCATGGTGGCCTCGGTGAAAAAGTTGAACATCACGGCACCGGACAGATAGTAGATCGGGAAATTCTCGATCTGGACCCGGAAGATGTTTTCGAAGACAGCGGTGATGACCAGCATCATCAAAAGCGGGTTCAGGACACTCCAGAGAATGCCGAGGATCGATTTGCGATATTTGATCCGGATGTCCTTGAGGATCAGGTCCTGCAGGAGGAAGCGGTATTTCAGGAAGACCTCAATCTGGCCCCTCATGCTTGGGTTTGCTCCTTGTAGTAGGCCTTGTACCAGCTGGCAAAGGCGGCAAGGCCGTCCTCGATCGAGGTCTGGGGCCTGAAGTCGATGTCGCGGGCCAGGTCGGAGACATCGGCATAGGTTCGCGGCACATCACCGGCCTGCATCGGCAGGTATTCTTTGTTGGCAACCTGGCCGATCGCCTTCTCCAGGACTTCGATGAACGTGCCAAGCTTTTCCGGGTTGTTGTTGCCGATGTTGTAAATCTTGTAGGGAGCCGAGCTGCTCGACAGGTCGCCGTCCGCCTCGGTCCAGTCCGGGTTGGGCTGGGGGATTTTGGCCGTCAGGCGGGCAATCGCAGCCACGATGTCGTCAACATAGGTGAAGTCGCGCTCCATCTGGCCGTGGTTGAAGACCTTGATCGTCTTGCCGGCCAGGATGTCGCGGGTGAAGGAAAAATACGCCATATCGGGGCGGCCCCAGGGACCATAGACGGTGAAAAATCTAAGGCCGGTGGTCGGGATGCCGTATAGGTGGCTGTAGGTGTGGGCCATCAGTTCGTTGGCTTTTTTCGTCGCGGCATAAAGGCTGACCGGGTGATCGACGTTGTGATTGGTCGAAAAAGGCACGATGGTATTGCCGCCGTAGACTGAGCTGGAAGAGGCATAGAGCAGATGACGGACCGGAAAATGGCGGCAGGCCTCGAGGATGTTGAGGAAGCCAGCCAAGTTCGAGTCGAGGTAGGTGTAAGGATGGTCGATTGAATAGCGCACACCAGCCTGGGCGGCGAGGTGGACAACATAGTCCGGCCGCAGACGGCGGAACAGCTGGTCGAGCTCGTCCTTGTCCTTGAGGTCGATGCGCGAGAACTGGAAGGCCGGGAAATGGGCCAGGTTGTCGAGCCGGTCTTTTTTCAGCTGCGGATCGTAGTAGTCATTGAGGTTGTCGAGTCCATAGACGGCATAGCCTTGCTCGAGCCAGAAGCGGCTGAGATGGTAGCCGATGAAACCGGCTGCGCCGGTGACGAGGATCTTGGCTGTCGTGTCAAGTTTCTGGGAAAATGCCATGGTGGTTGTCCTCTATCCTTGAGTCTATCGTCGTTTAGTCTTTGCCGAACAGGTCGCGGGTGTAGACTTTTTCGGCGACATCGCGCAGGTCATCGGTCAGGCGGTTGGCGACGATGACGTCGGAAAGGGCCTTGAATTCGGAAAAATCGCGGATAACGCGGGAATGGTAGAACTGGTCCTCGAGCAGATAGGGCTCGTACACGACGACCTCGATGCCCTTGGCCTTGATCCGTTTCATGACTCCCTGGATCGAGGACTGGCGGAAATTGTCGGAGCCGGCCTTCATGGCCAGGCGGAAGATGCCGACGACCTTGGGCTTGCGGCGGATGATCATGTCGGCCACATGATCTTTGCGGGTGCGGTTGGCATCGACGATCGCGGCCATGATGTTGTTCGGGATATTGGCGTAATTTGCCAGGAGCTGCTTGGTGTCCTTGGGCAGGCAGTAGCCACCGTAACCAAACGAGGGGTTGTTGTAGTGGCTGCCGATGCGCGGGTCGAGACCGACGCCTTCGATGATCTGGCGCGATTTAAGGCCGCGCAGCTCGGCATAGGTGTCAAGTTCGTTGAAGAATGCGACCCGCAGGGCGAGGTAGGTGTTGGCAAACAGCTTGATCGCCTCGGCCTCAGTGGGATCGGTAAACAGGACGGGTACGTCCTTTTTGATCGCACCTTCCAGGAGCAGGTCAGCAAATACCCTTGCCCTTTCGGACTGTTCACCGACGACGATGCGCGAGGGATGCAGGTTGTCGTACAGAGCTTTGCCTTCGCGCAGGAATTCCGGTGAGAACAAGATGGTGTCGGTCTGGAATTTTTCCCGGACTTCCTGGGTATAACCGACGGGCACGGTGGATTTGATCACCATGACGGCAGCAGGGTTGATCTCAAGGACCATCTGGATCACCGCTTCGACCGAGCTGGTGTCAAAGAAATTGATGTCCGGATCGTAATTGGTCGGGGTGGAAATGATCACGTACTGGGCGCCTGCGAAAGCCTCTTTCGCGTCAGTTGTGGCACGCAGGGAGAGGGGCCGGGTTGCGAGGTATTCCTCGATCTCGGCGTCGACGATCGGTGATTTCTTGTTGTTGATCTGGTCGACTTTGGCCTGGACGACATCAAGGGCGACGACTTCATGGTGCTGGGCTAAAAGCACGGCATTGGACAGGCCGACATAACCGATTCCGGCAATTGCGATTTTCATAACACGCCTCTTTCGATTTTAATAAGCTTAATCGGATAGAGTCTACCAAATTTGGCGCCGAAATGAAACGGATGGCCCTGTCAGAGGCAATTAGATGAGATTATTTCTGTAAATTCCATTTTCTATTGGGAACAAATCCCTGTCATTTGCATCTAATGCACGGGATTGCTAATATAATAACGATTTGTCCCAATTTTCTGACTGGAGAGAGAACCCATGAAACAGAATCATCACTCAATGACACCTTTGCTTCGGGTCTTCCTGCTCATCTTGCTTGCAGCCATTCTGGTGCTGCCCTTAGCCTCTTGTAAAAAAGAGAAGGAAACGTCAGCACCTGCGACTATCGAGCCGACTACCACAACGACTCCTGCTGAAACAACGGTTGCGCCGGCCCAGCCAGATAAAGAAGTCGCTGGATACAACCCGATCAATCGTCTGCCCGTGACAGATCCTGCTGCGGTTAACGCCCGACCGATCGGCATCATGATCAACAACATCAAGACGGCCACACCCCAGGCTGGCATCAGCTCGGCCGACCTGCTCTATGAGATCGAGGTCGAAGGTGACATCACCCGCATGATGGCTGTCTTTGCCAATCCGGCTGATGTGCCGGAAATCGGTTCGATTCGCAGCCTGCGCCACGACTTCATTGACTTGGCCGGTGCATTCGGTGCGATTGTCGTCCATTTTGGCGGCTCCTATGCCGCCTACGACCAGGTCATGATTCAGAACACGGACAACATCGACAGCACCAATGCGGATTTTGCCTACTGGCGCGACGCTAACTGGCGCGCCAGCCGCGGCTACGAGCACAGTGTCAAGACCACGGGCGAAAACTTGCTCAAGGCCATCGACAAGCTGGGCATTTCCGACCAGAACACCAATGGCAACCGCGCCTGGTTCTATTTCCAGCCCTCCGCTGACATCGTCCCAGCCACAGGCGGCAGCGCGGTCAAGGTGACGGCGCCCTTCTCCAATTACGCTGTTTCGACTTTCACCTATGATTCAACCAGCATGACCTATAAAAAAGGCCAGTTCAACGCCGATCACATCGATGAATCGACCGGCAAAGCCCTCGAATTTACCAATGTCTTGCTGCTCCAGGCGCCGGTCACCCAATTCAATGGTGACATCCTCAAAGAATACGACCTGACCTCCGGCTCCGGTTACTACCTGACCGGCGGCACCTATGAAAAGATCACCTGGGAAAAAGGCGCCACCGCACAGCCCTGGATCTTCACCCGTGCCGATGGCAGCGAA
>JAQUEY010000184.1 GCA_028684955.1 Eubacteriales bacterium | reverse complement strand
TCTCTTGGCCATGCGGGCCGTCGAGGACCAGGATGTTGGCGCCAGCCTGTTTGAGCTGCTCGGCATGGTCAGGCTTGATTGCGGAAGTGGTAGCGACGATCACCTGGGCTTTCGAACCAGGGTTGAACGCGCGGAAATGGGTCGTAAGTTTTCCTTTGCTGTCGACAATGATCCTTGCGGGATCCAGATCTTTTTTGCCGTGGAGGCGGGTGGTCAGGGAAGGATTGTCCTGCAAAACGGTGTTGATGCCGACCAGGATCGCGGCGGTGCGGCTGCGCCAGCGATGGACCATTTTTCTGGAATCAGCGCCGGAGATCCATTGTGACTCGCCGGTGTGAGTGGCAATTTTACCATCGACACTGATCGCAGCCTTGAGAATGACATACGGTTTGCCAGTCGTGATGTGTTTGATGAAAATCTCGTTGAGGCGGCGAGCTTCGCTCTCGAGGACACCGGTTGTGACTTCGATCCCGGCCGTGCGTAATGCCTTTATGCCACGTCCTGCCACGAGTGGGTTGGGGTCTTCCATTGCGATCACAACGCGGGTCAGTCGGTTCTCAATGATCAGGTCGGCGCAAGGCGGGGTGCGGCCAAAATGGCTGCACGGCTCGAGGTTGACATAGAGAGTGGCGCCAGTGAGATCAATGCCTTGCTGTTGGGCGTGCTCGATGGCGGCACGCTCGGCATGCGCCCGGCCAAGTGCAGCGTGATAACCCTCGGCCAGAACCTCGCCATCGCGGACGATGACACAGCCGACCAGCGGATTCGGGCGCGTGCGACCCCAACCTTTTTCCGCCAGTTTCAAGGCCCGGCGCATCCATTTGACATCCTGAGTGAGTTCCATGGTTTTTATTGAATCCCCTTTGGTTTCCGATCGAACTAAAAAATCCCTGAAGAGAAAATCTTCAGGGATTTGAATGCCGGAAAAAAGGCAGGGATGCTGCATGCAATGAAACTCACACGAAGCCATCTCGTTCTTCTCCCATCCAGACTCTACTGTCGGCTCCGGAAATGATCCGGATCTGCCTTTCGGCTCGCGGGCTTGACCGCCGGTAAGGATTTTCACCTATCCCTGAAGAACACCTATTCAGTTGATGGGGCTACTTTAGCATGGGGAAGCGAAGGGTGTCAACAAAAACGGACCGGGTCCCTTTTTTGACCAGCTCGTTCGATCGGCTATTTTCCCGCTAATACTTCTGTTTCCAAGGTTTTCTGTGCCAGGAAATTGATTTTTCATTATTGGGTTAGAAGTTTTCAGGACTATTTTGTATGATTGAAGTGACGATTTCTCGACAAAAAAGTGTGCGAGGTGAAAAATGGACCCGGTCCGAAAGTTGAACTTTGGCATGGTTGGTGGGGGCATTGGCGGCAATATCGGCAAGAGTCATTTGCGCGGGGCGCTGATGGATAACCAGGCGGTGCTGGTCGCGGGGGCTTTTTCCCGGGACCCTGAACGAAACCTGGTTTCTGGCGATCTGTGGGGCGTGTCGCAGGACCGGGTGTATCCGGACTATGGAACGATGGCCGCTGCCGAGTCGCAGCGACAGGATGGTATCGATTTTGTCATCATTGTCACGCCCAATCATCTGCATTTCCCGGTGGCCAAGGTGTTTCTGGAGCATGGCATCAACGTCGCCTGTGAGAAACCGTTCACGCTGACGGTGGCTGAGGCGGAGGAATTGTGTGCGATCGCGCGGGAAAAAGATCTCGAGATCGCGATCACCTATACGTATGCGCATTACGCCATGATCCGCCAGGCGCGCAGCTTGATCCGTGATGGGGTGATCGGCGAGGTGATGGAGATTGTCGCTGAATACCCGGAGGACTGGCAAATGCTGGCCCAGAATCAGAAGCCAGACCATTTTGGCAACTGGTTCAGTGACCCGGCCAAGGCAGGTGAGTCGAGTGTGGTTGGCGGCATGGGTATCCATGCCTGGTACCTGCTGCGTGCCATGACGGGCCTGAAAGAAGAAAAAGTCATTGCCCAGTTTGGATATTATCCGAAAAATGCCAGGCTGGAATCAAACGCGCGGATTTTGCTGCGTTACCAGGGCGGCGCACAGGGCGTGCTGTGGACCTCATCGACCGCTATCGGTCATGACTGCACCCTCTCGATCAAGATTTTCGGCGAAAAGGGCGCGATTGAATGGGAGCACGACGATCCGACCCGTTTGCGCGTGGCGCTGGTTGACCAGCCGGTCCAGATCATGACCTGCGAACGAGCCTACCTGTACCCGGAAGCCCGGGCGATGTCGCGCCTGCCCGCCGGTCATCCGGAAGGTTTCTACGAAGCCTTTGCCAACATCTACCGCGAGTTCTGCCGCCATCTGCTCGACAAAAAGGCCGGTCAAGTTGCCGGTGAATACTATTACCCGGACATGCAAACCGGGCTCGACGGCATGAAATTCATCGCTGCCTGCGTTCAAAGCAACCGCGAAGACAACGTTTGGACCAGGGTTTGAGGGCAGTTGAACAAAAAAGGGACCGGGCCCCGATATTGCAAACCGATATCGGATTTCGTAAACAGGACGGCGTCCCAAATTCGGCTAACCGTACAGGCTGATCGGATTTGCTTGGTGAGGGCATAAGAAAATCCAGTGCCGGACTTCTTCGGGAAGAAACTCTGGCACTGGGTTTTACGCTGAAAAGGTGCGGTTTTTCGAGGTTTTTCGAGTGAAGAACTGTTTTTTACGGAAGTTCGATCAGCTTTTGACTGCTCCGGCGACAACGCCTTCGATGATGCTTTTTTGCATGAAGCCGTAGAGGATGATGACAGGGATGATGATCAGCATCAGGGCAGCCATCAGAGGGCCAAAATCGACGCCATAGGTGCCGTAGAAATAGACCGTTGTCAGCGGCAGGGTCCGGTTGACCGCAGTCCGCAGGACGAGCGATGGCAGCAGATAGTCGTTCCAGATCCACAGGACGTCGAGGATGATGATTGTGACCGTAGTCGTTTTCATCAGGGGCAGGACGACTTGGAAAAAGGTCTGCAGCCGGGTGGCACCATCGATGAAGGCGGCCTCCTCGATCGATAACGGAATGGATTTGAGAAAACCGTGGTAGATGAAAACAGCCAGGGATGCACCAAATCCGATATACATGTAGACCAGGACATACTTGTTGTTGAGCAGGTTGAATTTGCCATAGATCGAGACGAGCGGAATCATCAGCACCTGGAAGGGTACGAGCATCGAAGCGACCATGGCGCCGAATAAAACATTGCTGCTTTTATAGGGCAGTCGGACGAAGTAATACGCGGTCATGGACGCTGCGATCACGATGAAAAAGACCGCGGCCAAGGTGATGACCAGTGAATTGGCCGCCGATGTCAGGTAGTTCATTTTCTCAAATGCCTTCATGAAGTTATCCAGGAACAGGCCATCCGGCAGACTCAGAGGGTTACTGAGGATGACTTTGTTTGGTTTGAAGGAATTGATCAGAACCATGACAAACGGCACGATGTAGAGAACCAGTAAAACGAGCATGCTCAGGGTTTTGGCAGCGACGAGAACCTTGTTCTGGCCGCTCATCCGGTTTGTGCCAGCCATTAGCCTTCCACCTCCAGTTTCTTGCTGAAGTACAGCTGAACGCCTGTGACGGCAGCAATCATGATGAAAAGAAACAGAGCTTCAGCCTGCCCTTCACCAAGTTTCTGGGAAAGGAACGCCTTCTGGTAGACATGCATGGCCACCATCCGCGTGCTGTTGTAGGGGCCACCTTTATTCAGGGCAAAGTTGACATCATAGATCATGAAGCAGCGTTGCAGGGACAAGAAGGTCGAGACCACAAAAGATGGCACGATCAGGGGCAGGACAATGTAGCGGGTGCGATGCCAGGCGTGGCAGCCATCGATCGAAGCAGCTTCGAGCAGATCGGTCGGGATGTTGCTCATGCCGGCGACGTAGATGATCATCATATAGCCTGAGTATTGCCAGACTGTGACGATGACCAGGGCCCAGAATGCTTTGTCAGGATCGGTCAGCCAGTTGGATTTGAACAGCGACCAATTCAGGCCTGCACCCACAAAGGGCAAGACTTTGGAGAAAATAAAGCTCCAGAGATAGCCGAGAATGACGCCACCCAACAGGTTTGGCGTGAAAAATCCGGCACGCATGGCGTTCTGGCCCCGGATCCCGGAAGTCAGGGCATAGGCGATCAGGAAAGCAACGATGTTGATCAGGACGACCGATACCAGGACATAGCGCAAGGTCAAAAAGAAGGATTGCCAGAATTCAGCGTCTTGGAACACAC
>JAQUEY010000183.1 GCA_028684955.1 Eubacteriales bacterium | reverse complement strand
TGGTCTCGTTATTTGCTGTGCTTTCAATCATTGGGGCCAAGGTTTCCCTGCCAATCCTGGCAATACCGTTTACCTTCCAGTTCATCATCAGTCTGCTGACTGGGATCGTCCTCGGTGCAAGGCGGGCTTTGCTGGCCCAAGGTCTCTATCTGATGATGGGCCTTGTCGGACTGCCGGTCTTTGCCAAGGGTGGTGGTCTGGCTTACGTCCTCGAACCGACATTTGGCTATCTTATCGGTATGGCCCTGGGGGCCGGACTGGTTGGCCTGGCTGCTGATCGGCTGGATCCGCAGCGCACAGGTCTCAAACCCTGGGCCATCGTACCGTTCAATTTTCTGGCTTTGGTACTCGTCTATGCGATCGGAGTGGTCTATTTGTACGCTGTCATGAATCTGTATGTCAGAAAGGACATGACGTTTCTCAAGACCATCCAGGTTGGCATGATTCCATTTTTAATCAATGACAGCATTTACTGTGTCCTTGCAGCGCTGGTTGGACCGCGCCTGCGCAAGATTCCTTCAGTGCGCAGTTAAGTACGTTTTTCATCGCGAGACCAGGCAGGTTTTCAGCTTCTTTGCAGAAAAGACCATTTTTCAACCTCTTCCTGCAAGACAGACAGTTTTTCCGCCGGAAGCGCTGGTAATTTCGCTAATGGATAGGAAATAGCCATCTGCACATATTTGCTGACCCCCAGAGTGTGATAGGGGAGTAGCTCGACTTTCTGGATCTGCAACTGGGGGTAGCGCTGGAGAAATTGGCCCAGTGCTTGGACGGATTCCACTGATTCATTGATGCCCGGCACGATGACCTGGCGGATCCAGACAGTCTGGTGATTGGCATTGGCAAGCTCGAGGAAATGCTCCAGCCCGGCCATCGAGCTGCTGGTCAGGGCTTGGAAGCCATCGGCAGAGGTCGCCTTGATGTCGAGCAGGACCAGGTCAGTGACCGTCAGGATCTCTTTGATGATTTGTGTGTCCTGATCGTGAGCACACTCATTAGCCGAAAAAACGGCAGTGCCGCTGGTGTCAAGCACGGTGTGGATGCTTTCGTTTTTCAGTGCCTGCAGCAAAGCCAGGGTGAACTGCGGCTGGGCCAGAGGCTCGCCGCCGGAGAGCGTCACGCCGCCTGTGGACCCGAAATAGGGTCGCATGCGCCGGGCTTTGGCGACGATCTCCTCGACTGTGACAGAGCGACCGCCCTTCATGTCCCAGGTGTCTGGATTGTGGCAAAACAGGCAGCGCATCGGGCAGCCCTGGAGAAAGACGACCAGGCGCAAGCCAGGTCCGTCGAGGGTGCCCAGCGTCTCGTAGGAGTGCAGGCGGCCGATGATCGGTGCGGTTTGAGCAGGCATTGTATCAGTAAATTCGGAGCCGCTCAGCTGATCCGGTCATGGAAGGTCCGGTCGAGAACCTCGCGCTGCTGTTCAGGTGAGAGCCTGTTGAAATGGACTGCATAACCGGAGACCCGGATCGTCAGGTCCGGGTAGAGCGCAGGGTTTTGCATGGCATCCTCGAGCATGCTCCTGCTCAGAACATTGACGTTCAAATGATGCGCTTCCTGGGAGAAATAGCCGTTGAGCAAAGCCACAAGATTGTCAGCCTGCTCAGGAATGGATTTGCCAAGCGCAGTCGGGGTGAAGGTCATGGTGCAGGAAATGCCATCCCGGCAGCAGTCGTAAGGGATCTTTGCCACTGCATTGAGGGCCGCCAGGGCACCCTCTTTTTCCCGCCCGTGCATTGGATTGGCGCCAGGGGCAAACGGCTCGCCTTTGCGCCTTCCATCAGGTGTGGTGCCGGTCTTCTTGCCATATACAACATTAGATGTGATCGTCAGGATCGAGAGGGTATGCTGTGCGCCCCGGTAGCAGGGTGTCTTTTTCAATTCAGCGAGGAAATTTTCACACAGGGCAGCCGCGATGGAGTCGACACGGTCATCGTCGTTGCCATAGCATGGGAATTCGCCTTCGGTAATGAAATCGACAATGATGCCCCGTTCGTCTCGAACTGGAGTAACCTGCGCAAACTTGATCGCGCTCAGTGAATCAGCGGCGACAGAAAGGCCCGCCATGCCGAAGGACATCACCCGGTTCACCTGTGTATCATGCAGGGCCATCTGGATTTTTTCGTAGGCGTATTTATCATGCATCGCATGGATGACATTCATCGTGTTGACATAAAGGCGGGCAACCCAAGTCTGGTAGAAATTGAACCGCGCCATGACATCGTTAATGTTGAGCGGGCCATCGCCAATCGGTTCCTGGACTGGGCCGACTTGTTCGCCGGTGACCTCATCGCGGCCGCCATTCAACGCCATCAAGAGGACCTTAGCGATGTTGCAGCGGGCACCGAAAAATTGCATGTCCTTGCCGACCCGGCCGGCGGAGACGCAGCACGCGATGGCGTAGTCATCGCCGTAGCGCGGTCGCATCAGGTCATCATTTTCGTATTGCAGCGAATCGGTTTCGATTGACAGGGTGGTGCAGTAGCGCTGGAAGGCTGGCGGCAACTGGGTGGACCAGAGCACGGTCAGGTTGGGTTCCGGGGCCGGGCCGAGATTTTTCAAGGTGTGCAGGTAGCGGTAGGCGGTGCGGGTGACCATGGTCCGGCCATCTTCACCTGTGCCACCAATCGACTCAGTCACCCAAGTGGGGTCGCCGGCAAACAGTTCGTTGTACTCGGCTGTGCGCAGCTGACGGGCTATGCGCAGTTTGAGGATGAAATCATCGACCAGTTCCTGAGCGTGGGCTTCGGTCAGCCGACTTTCGCGCAGGTCGCGTTCGATGTAGATATCGATGAAGGTCGTTGTCCGGCCGAGTGACATGGCGGCACCGTTTTGCTCTTTGATCGCGGCCAGGTAGGCAAAGTAAAGCCATTGGATGGCTTCGCGGGCATTGGTTGCCGGACCAGCGATGTCGAAGCCATACAGGGCAGCCATTTCCTTGAGCTTATGGAGAAAATCGATCTGGCGGAAAAGTTCCTCGGACAGGCGGATGTTCTCTTCGGTCATGTCCTGGCAGCCCAGCTCGAGTTTGTCCTGCTCCTTGGCCTCGATCAGGCGGTCGACACCGTACAGCGCGACCCGGCGGTAGTCACCGATGATCCGGCCGCGGCCGTAAGCATCCGGCAGGCCGGTCAGGACACCGGTCCTGCGGACAGCCTTCATTTCAGGGGTGTAGACGCGGAACACACCATCGTTGTGGGTGGTGCGGTAGCGGAAATGCTCCAGCACGGATTCGGACAGCTCGTAGCCGTAATCCTGGCAGGCTTTCTGGGCCATGCGGATGCCGCCAAACGGATTGACACCGCGCTTTAAAGGCCGGGCGGTCTGCAAACCCACGATGATTTCGAGATCCCGGTCAAGGTAACCGGCTGGATAATTGGTCAAGGAAGAGACGGTTGTGGTATCGATGTCAAGCACGCCGCCCAGCTCAAGTTCGATTGAACGCAGCCGGTTGTACTTGGCATTGAGTGCCTGCGTCCGCTCGGTTGGTGGGGCAAGGAAGGATTCATCACCTTCGTAGGGGGTATAGTTCTGTCGGATAAAATCCGCCACATCGATTGTCTCCAGCCAGCGGCCGGGTTTGAATACCTGATGAATCGCTTGCATGTTATCGGTGCCTCCACGCAGTGGCCCAATAAAAAAAACTGGGCCAATCCAATACAGATTGCCCAGGCGGTCGACGAGACATTCATGATCCGGTCCCCGATGGTATCCCACCGCGGTGGCACACCCACCGTATTCCGCCAGTTCCAGATCGTCTGGCCCCAGTATAGAGCGGAGAAAGCGGATGAGTCAAGGGGTGACGAAAAGGACGCCGTCCCTTTTGATCCACCGGTGCAGATTGCGATGCAGTCGCCAGGAGAGCAGAATGAGACTTGCGGTCGTTGCTGTGATTCCGTGACATAGCATGATGATTAATTTGCTGAGCAGCAGATAGGCTGGCCGGTGGACTTTTTCTTTCAGCATGGCCAGCAGGAGGTGCAGGTCGGAGATCCAGCGGATGTCTGGTTCGCTGAGCTTTTCTTTGAGGCCAGTATCGATCAACCGGCTTTGGATCTGGCAGAGGGCTGAGAGAATCGGTCCGAAATGGTCCTTTTTCAAGGTAAAGGTGCTGCGGTATTGTCCGGACAAGGTACGGACAGCCTCGACGGTCAGCCAAACCAGCCCTGGATGGCGCCGGATCAGACCGCAGCGCAAGGCATCGTCCATTTCTGCTGCCAATGACAGGTAATCCATGAAAATCCGGACGTTCATATCTTCCCAGCTGCCAAGGTTGAGCGCC
>JAQUEY010000182.1 GCA_028684955.1 Eubacteriales bacterium | reverse complement strand
CGATCACACTGCCTTGGGGCATCCGCCGGACCATGTCAGCCGTCACGAGATGCGGAGCACGGGCGCCTGGCACCAAGACTGTGGAAATGACCGCATCCGAGGCTGTGACGGCGTCTGCGAGATTTTTCCGGTTGGAAAACAAAGTCTTGACTCTGGACTGGTACTGTTCCTCCAGACGGGCCTGCTTGATGATCTGGTTGTCGAGGATGGTCACATCCGCGCCCATCCCTATGACAGCCTGCAAGGCCGCCCGGCCAGCGGTTCCAGCCCCGATGATGGTGAAGCGGGCCTTTTCCACACCGGGTACGCCCCCAGCCAGAAGGCCCCGGCCACCCTGGGTTTTAAGCAGATAATACTCAGCCATCAGAGCGCCCAGGCGGCCGGCGATTTCCGACATCGGCGCCAGCAGAGGTAAAGACCCGTCTGGCAGCTGGACTTGTTCATATGCTATGGCTTTGACCTGTGCCGCACGCAGCGTGGCTTCCAGTGTTTCATTGGCTGCCAGGTGCAAATACGTGAACAAGATCAGGTCCGGCCGGAAAAAGCCGTATTCGGAAGGCTGGGGTTCCTTGACCTTGACCACCAGCCGGCAGGCCCAGGCGTCTGCTGCGGTCCCGATCTTTGCCCCGGCTGCCCTGTAGTCCACATCTGAAAACCCGCTGCCCAGGCCAGCACCGGCCTCGACAGTCACAGTAGCGCCATGCGCCGTCAGGTCATGGACGCAAGCGGGGGTCATGGCCACCCGGTTTTCGTTGTTCTTGATTTCCCTGGGAATGCCCACTTGCATTGCTTTCAAGCCTCCCGTCCAATCTTGAACCTGACCTGAAGCAGCTGCAAAGCAGTCAGGCACCGTCTGTCTCTTTCCATTTTATCACGTTGCATAAAAGGCTGGCCGGCTTCACCGGTGTAATTTTGTTCATTTTTAAATATGAAATTTGTATGCATTGGACTTGCAGAATGACTGATTTGTGATACACTAAGTTTCATCAAACGAATAGTGACGGCTACAGATGCTATTAAGATCCGATAGCATGGCTTAGATAAACAAGGGTGTTTATGAATCTCGCACGGGATTTGTTTCACTCTCTTTTTTTATTTAAGCTCATGCCAATCCGCAGTCGACATGCATCATCCAGAGGCTAGTGCCTGGCAGCCACAGCAAATCGTTCCAACCGGATCTTATCCGGGCCGCTCGCAGCAATGAAAGGGGATTTCACGATGAGCATGACCAACGAAACCAATGTGATCAATATGGCCGAGATCTTTGGCAGCAATGTCTTTAACGACTCCGTCATGAGAACTGTCCTGCCGAAGGCGATCTACAAGTCTTTGCGCAAGACCATTGAGGATGGCATTCCGCTCGATCCTCAAGTCGCTGAAGTCGTCGCATCCGCGATGAAAGACTGGGCCATTTCCAAAGGAGCGACCCATTTCACCCACTGGTTCCAGCCACTGACCGGTGTCACCGCCGAAAAGCACGACTCCTTCATTTCGCCTACTCTCGATGGACGCGTGATCATGGAATTTTCCGGCAAGGAACTGATCAAAGGTGAACCGGATGCCTCTTCTTTCCCGTCTGGCGGTTTGCGTGCCACCTTTGAAGCCCGCGGCTACACCGCCTGGGACTGCACCTCGCCTGCTTTCGTCAAGGACGGCAGCCTGTATATTCCGACGGCCTTTGCTTCCTATACCGGTGAAGCACTCGACAAGAAAACGCCTCTGCTGCGTTCGATGGATGCCCTCAACCGCCAAGCCCTGCGGGTCCTGCGCGCCCTCGGAAACACCACCACCGGCAAAGTCACCACCACCGTTGGTCCCGAACAGGAGTATTTCCTGATCGACAAGAAACTGTTTGACCAGCGCCTCGACCTGATGCTGACCGGCCGCACCCTGTTTGGTGCCAAGCCGCCGAAAGGCCAGGATCTGGAAGATCATTACTTCGGCCAGATCAAGGATCGCATCGCCGCCTACATGTCTGACCTTGATTCCGAACTGTGGAAACTGGGTGTTTCTGCCAAGACCAAGCACAATGAAGTCGCCCCGGCCCAGCATGAACTGGCTCCGATCTTCACCACCACCAACATCGCAACCGATCACAACCAGCTGACGATGGAAACCATGAAAAAGGTCGCCCTGCGCCACGGCCTGGTCTGCCTGCTGCACGAGAAACCGTTTGCCGGCGTCAATGGATCGGGCAAGCACAACAACTGGTCCATGGGCACCGACGATGGCCAGAATCTGCTCGAGCCGGGCAAAACCCCGCACGAAAACCTGCAGTTCCTTTTAGTCCTGACGTCCGTCATCCGGGCCGTCGATGTCTACTCTGATCTGCTGCGGGCCTCTGCCGCCAGCCCGGGCAACGACCACCGCCTCGGTGCCAACGAAGCACCACCGGCGATCATCTCGATCTTCCTCGGCGACCAGCTGACCGACATCCTCGAGCAGATTGAAAAGAGCGGCGGTGCTACCTCCAGCAAAGTCGGCGGCCTGCTCGAACTCGGCACGTCTTCACTGCCGTCCTTGTTCAAAGACACCACCGACCGTAACCGGACCTCGCCGTTCGCTTTTACCGGCAACAAGTTCGAATTCCGCATGGTCGGCTCTTCCCAGTCCGTTGCCCAGTGCAACTTCACCCTCAATGCAGCCGTCGCTGAAATTTTCAGTCAAGTCGCTGATCGCCTGGAAAAAGCTGAAAATGTTGAAGTGGAAGCCAATGCGATCATCCTGGAAATCATCCAGAACCACAAGCGCATCATCTTCAATGGCAATGGCTATTCCGAAGACTGGGTCGAAGAAGCAGCCCGCCGCGGGTTGCCGAATATCCGCACCACGGTCGATGCCATTGCTGCGATCAATGCTGAGAAGAACAAGGCCCTGATGGCCAAACATGGCGTGCTCTCCTGGGTCGAGATGGAATCCCGGACCGAGATCCAGTACGAAATCTACGTCAAGACCATCAACATCGAAGGTCTGACCGCAGTAGAAATCGCCAAACGCCAGCTCCTGCCGGCAATCATCAACTTCAAGGCCGACCTGGCCTCGTCCATTGCCAGCATCGATGCTGTCGGTGGCGATGTCTCCGTCGAAAGAGAACTGTTTGGCAAGGTCAATACAGCTATGAAATCCCTCAACGCCAATATTGGCAAGCTGGAAAAAGCGCTGGAAACAGCCACCAACCTGCACGGGGACTCCAAAGCCCAGGCTGAAGCCTATCGCGATCTTGTCTTCGCTGCCATGAACGAACTGCGCGCGGATGCGGATGTGCTGGAAACGCTGGTCGATGCAGACTACTGGCCTTTGCCGACCTACTCTGATTTGCTGTTCAAAATCTAAAGGCCGGTCTTCTGCGAAAAAGCGACATCCTGCGACCGATCCCCGCTTTTAGATCCACAGTGGAAAGGACTCCCGCAAGGGGGTCCTTTTTCAGTGCCATCTATGGTCTAATAGACAACAGGAATTTCAAATCAGGCAGTATTTCAAGCGATTGATCGGCATGCCTGACCATGCTTGAGTGAGGTATCCAAAACTATGTTCGACCCCATCAAAATCCAGCGCTGGATTGTCCGTGCCATCCGGATCGAATTCATTCTTGTGGCGATCGTTGTCACGGTTACCGTGGGCATGTTCATCCGCATGCTGGTCCAGCGCAATGACTCAGCCCAGGAAACTGGCGCCTCAACCGCTATGCTCCAGACTCAAGCCAGCACGTCACCTGCTCCCACACCTTCGCCGACGCCGCTGCCGACGCCCACCCCGATCCCGTACGTAGTTTCGGAACAGTTGGCCGAAGTCCGGGCCCAAAACCCGGATGCCGTGGCCTGGCTAACGATCCCGGGCACAAGAATCGACGACCCCGTCGTTTGCAGCAGCGACAATGAGTTCTACCTCAAGCATGACTATCTGGGCAATAAGGACATCACCGGGGCGATCTACCAGGATTTCCGCAATGCCGGTTCTTTTAGTGGCAGACACAGCATCCTGTATGGACACAACATGAAAGACGGCTCGATGTTTCACAATCTGCGCTATTTCAAGGAAGAGGATTTTGCCCGGAAAAACAATCGGATAAAACTTGAAACATTGGACGGTATGACCGAATGGCAAGTTTTTGCCAGTTATGTCATGACTACTGATTTCTATGTCATCCAGACCGCTTTTTCAGGTGATGCTGAGTACCAGAGCTTCCTCGACACCTTGGTTGAAAAATCAGATTTTGATTATGGCATCACGGTCTCATCTACTGGATGATCGGCGCCTTTTCGCGCCGGGCATCCTCAAGCGAGTCGCCGGCGTAGGAGACCTGCAGCACATCCCCGACCTGCTCGAGCCGGATATTAT
>JAQUEY010000181.1 GCA_028684955.1 Eubacteriales bacterium | reverse complement strand
GTCTCTCCAGTGACCTGCAACAGATCATCATTGGTGCCATCATCGTTGTCGCAGTTACCATCGACGTCATCCGTTCATCTTTGCAAGCCCGAGCCAAGCGTCTCGCAGTTGCACAGTAATCTTTTAATCTATTAGTAGAGGAGAACTTTCATGAAAATCGGAATTATCGGCGCAGGCCGTATCGGCAAAGTCCATGCAAAAAACATAGCCATGTTCGTCAGGGAAATGGAAATCAAAACCATCGCAGACCCCTTTGCGAATGAGGAAACCGAAGCTTTTGCCAAACAATATGGCATTGCCCATGTGACAAAAGACGCTGAAGATATCTTGAACGACAAAGAGATTGAAGCGGTTTTGATTTGTTCATCGACAGATACCCATTCGAAATACATCATTGAATCTGCTCGGGCGGGCAAGCACATTTTCTGTGAAAAACCGATCGATTATGATCTTGGCAACGTCCGCCAGGCGATCAAATCTGCTGACGATGCCGGTGTCAAACTGATGATCGGTTTTGTCAGAAGGTTTGATCACAACCACCGGGCCGTGTATGACATGGTTCAGGCGGGTAAAGTGGGCACACCTCATATCATCAAGATTTCTTCCCGGGATCCGGAACCGCCGCCGATCAGCTACGTGAAAGTTTCTGGGGGCATCTTCTATGACATGATGATCCATGACTTCGACATGGCCAGATTCCTTGCCGGCAGGGAAGCGGTGGAAGTGTATACCCAAGGTTCGGTACTGGTCGATCCCAAAATCGGTGAAGCGGGCGATGTAGACACAGCGATTGTCACGGTCCGGTTTGCCAGCGGAGCGCTGGCCGTCATCGACAATAGCCGCAAAGCCGTTTATGGCTATGACCAGAGGGTTGAGGTCTTTGGTTCGGAAGGTTGCTCCATCAATGCCAACGATTTATCCCATACGGCCGCGCTCATGAATGGCGAAGGCACAGTCCATGACCATTGCTACAAGGTCATGTGGGACCGGTATACAGGGGCATTCGTCAGTGAAATGAAAGCTTTTGCAGATGCGATCATCAACGACAAGGACATGCCTGTCAACGGCTTGGATGGACTCTATCCGGTTCTGATGGCAGCAGCCGCGACCAAGTCCTTGAAAGAAGGCAGACCCGTCAAAATCAGCGAAATTGAATAAAGTCCAAAATGGCACCGACGATCAAGGACATAGCCCAAGCATTGGGAATCACGCATTCAACTGTGTCCAGAGCCCTCAATGGACGAGAAGGAGTCAGTCCCAAACTTCGCCAGTCCATCCTGGAAACAGCTGAGGAACTTGGCTACACACCCAATGCAATCGCCAGAGGACTGGTCAACCGACAGAGCAAGACGATCGCTTTCATCGTTCCTGATTTTGCCAATCCCTTTTTCGTTGAAATAGCCCGCGCCGTGAATTCCACGGCATCGGCCCGCGGATTCAAGACGATCCTGTGTGATACACAATGGAGTCATCAAGAAGAATTAAAGCAGATCAAGATGATGTCAGAGAACCGGGTCGATGGAATTATCATCAAATCATTTGGTGAAGACGATTCTTATCTCGTGAACTTGGGGTTGCCAGTAGTCAAATTGAATCCTACAGCTGATCCAGGGCTCTCTTCGATTGATATTGACAACCATGCAGGTGCCTTTGCTGCAACGGAGTATTTGATCCAATGTGGATACGAACAGATTGCCTACATTGGCAGTTTGCTTGATCCACAGACGTTACAGGGCCGAATTGATGGATATCGACAAGCTCTGAGGGCTCATGGTCGGCTGTATGATCCCAGACTTGTTGCCCTGGGTGAATATTCACTGGAGTCTGGTAGTCGATGTTATCAAGACTTGCTGGCAACTGGAATCCCGTTCGATGCAGTTGTCTGCGAGAATGACATGATCGCCTTGGGTGTATACACGTCTGCCCTGCACGATCAACGAGAGATTCCGGCTCAGTTCGGCTTGATCGGATTTGATGATATCTTCATCGCAGGATTGCCAATGACACAGTTGACCACAATCGCCCAGCCCAAGTTCCAAATCGGAGAAAGCGCCGCCAACCTGCTCATTGACCTGATCGTAGATCCTGTTCAAACCAAGAATCAGTCCATTATCTTGAATCCCGAACTTGTTGTCCGATCGACAACGAGGAAATTAGTCAAATAGTTGATAGGAGTATCTGTGCATGAAACTATTGAAATCTGCTTGTATTGAACCAATGTACTCGGAAATCCCTTTTCTCGACCGTTTCCAGGCAGCCAAAGACGATGGATTCGAATTCGTCGAGTTTTGGGGATGGACAGACAAAGACATCGATGCGATCAAAGCGGCTGCCGAAAAGGCCGGCATCGGAATCAGCGGCTTTAACGGCGACGCGGATTATTCCTTGATCGATCCGACTCACAAAAAGCCCTATCTTGATTTTTTGAAGCAATCGGTAGCAGTGGCGAAAAAAATCGGCGCCTTGAGTGTCACCATCCATTCGAATGCCCTGGGCGACGGTGGCATTGTGGTCAATCACTACACGGAGTTGTCTGACACGGTCAAACTGTGTGCCATGTACGACACCTTGCTCGAGTGTGCCAAGATAGCCGAAGAAAGCGGCATCGCCATGAATCTGGAGGGCCTGAACATTATCTCCGACCATGTCGGCAACTATCTGCAAACAACCAAAATGGCTGCAGAAATGACCCGCCTGATCGGTTCTCCCAAACTGAAAATCCTCTATGATGTTTACCACATGCAGTTGAATGAGGGAAATCTGTGCAATACCATCCAGGAATTTATTGACCAGATAGGCCATGTCCATGTGGCAGATGTGCCTGGTCGTCATGAACCCGGCACGGGTGAAATCAATTACACCAAGATCTTTTCAACTTTTGAAGAACTGGGTTATCAGGGCCGGATCGGTTATGAACTTTTTCCCAAGACAACGACTGCACAAGCCGTCAAAGCGATCTTGTCCTACTAATAACTGCCTATCTCTCAGACTCCGGGAGACAGGATTCTTCCTCAATCGCAAATGCCTGACTTGGTGGAGTCAGGCATTTGCTTGAAGAAGCCAGCAGGATCTGAGTCTGAGTATCATTTCTAAGAATGTATAGTTACTGAGCAAATAAACCTGAATGGTCTTAATGAGGTAATTCCTATGGAACTGAAAATTGGCCTGGTCGGAACCGGTGCGATAGGCCGGACGCATATTGAACGGATCAACCACACGTTGCATGGTGCACGTGTCGTTGCCTGTTCGGATGTCAATATTGAATTTGGCAGCAGTGTCGCAGAAAAAATCGGTTGCCCGTTCTATGAAGACGCGGAGTCGATGATTGCTGATCCGTCCATTGAAGCAATCATCGTGACTGCTGCTGATCCCTACCATGAACGTTTTGTCATGGCTGCGATTCAAGCAGGGAAATATGTTTTTGTTGAAAAGCCATTGGCACCTGAAGCAGAAGCATGCAAGCGCCTGGTTGAAGCGGAAATAGCTGGCGGGAAAAAGCTGGTCCAGGTCGGATTCATGCGCCGATATGATCCAGGCTACCGGCAGCTCAAGAAGCTGATTGTCGACAAAACCTATGGTGAGCCATTGTTGCTGCACTGCGCACATCGGAATGCGTCATCGGGTGATGGCTGGACGACACCGATGTCCGTCGAAAACTCCATGATCCATGAGATGATGTCTTGCGCTGGCTTCTGGGTGAGGATTATGCCACGGCTGAAGTCGCCTTTGGTAAAAGGACTCGCAATGCCAGCGGCGACTTGCAGGATCCACAGGTCATGATCTTGACCACAAAATCGGGTGTTCGCATCGACGTCGAGTCTTTTGTCAATTGCCGGTATGGCTATGACATCAAATGTGAAGTGGTCTGTGAAGAAGGAACGCTCAATTTGCCTGAGCCAGCCAATGCCATGATCCGTGTCAATGCTGCGCGGATTACACCGATCTGCTCGGACTGGTCACAGCGATTTGTGGAAGCTTATAACACTGAATTCCAGGAATGGATCAATGCGTGCAAAGCAGGTCGAGTTGATGGGCCAACCGCGTGGGATGGGTATGTCGCCCAGGTGACAGCCAAAGCTGCATCCAAAGCTCGCGATACAGGAAGCGTTGTGCACATTGAAGTGGAAGAGATTCCAGAATTCTATAAATAGCACATTCACACGAGACGAGACCAAGAACAGAGGTATGAAAGATGAAACTTGCACTATGCACCGATGTCTATAGCAACATTCCCTTTCCGGAAATTCTCGACAAAGTTCAATCCTTGGGCTTGGATGCTGTCGAAATGACATCGGGAGGTTGGGCGACTTGCCCCCATGTCAATCGGACCGAACTCCTTTCCGACCCA
>JAQUEY010000180.1 GCA_028684955.1 Eubacteriales bacterium | reverse complement strand
CAGGTTTTTAACTTGCCAACGAGGGAAATTTTGTACGAATTTCGCTTCGTTTGCAACAGATCCGCATCCCGGCAAATGAGACAAAGAACGATTCTAAAGCTATAATAGTTCCTGATGGTTTTAACAATCTGGCCGCAGTATCAGGGCCCTGATCAGATGTTTCCTGCTGCTGTCCGGCAACTCAAGGAAGAGGAGCGACCGCAATGAAAAACATCCCCTTGTATGATGTCCGACCGATTCAAGACCTGCGCGACATGGTTCGCCAAAGTGTCAATCTATTCGGGGACAAGCCCGTTTTTCTCGTCAAGGATCCACGCGCGAATGGACAAAGCCCAGCAGTTGCTTCAGCGCCGTCGGCTGGAGCATCGGATACGCGATCAGCTCCCTACCTGTCTGTCACCTACAGGAAATTTGCCCAGGATGTCGATGCACTCGGTACCTGGTTTTTCGCCCAATCTCTGCAGGGAAGCCGGATTGCCATCCTGGCTGAGACCCGCTACGAATGGTATGTGACCTATCTGGCTACGGTCAATGGCACCGGCATCGTTGTGCCGCTCGACAAAGAGCTGCCCCAGTCAGAGATTGCCAACCTGCTCAATCGCTCGCGGGCAGATGTGCTGGTCTATGCGTCTTCCAAGCAAAAAGAAGTAGATGCCATCCGGGACAGCATTCCCGCGGTGAAACTGTTCATCGCCATGGATCCAACGACGGTGGCGGGTGACCTCTCTTTCTGGGATTGCCTGACACAGGGCCAAGCTCTGCTGGAACAAGGCGCAACTGATTTCACCACTGCACCGATCGATTCGGAGGCGCTGTCCGTCCTGTTGTTCACGTCCGGTACGACTGCCATATCCAAGGCGGTCATGCTCAACCACCGCAACCTCTGCATCAATCTGCAGTCTATGTGCCAGATGCTGTACATTGGCTCGGACGATATTTTTCTCTCCGTCCTGCCGTTGCACCACACCTATGAATGCACCTGCGGCTTCCTCTGCCCGGTCTATCGCGGCGCATCGGTTGCTGTCTGCGAGGGTTTGCGCCACATTACGAAAAACATGCAGGAGTCCAAGGTCACGATCATGCTGGCCGTCCCGCTGATGCTCGAACTGTTTTACAAGCGGATCCTCAAATCCGCCACCTCCGATCCCAAACTGGCAAAAAAATTCCGCCTCGGCCTGAAGATTTCCGGGCTGCTGCGCAAGGTTGGTATCGACAAACGCAAGAAGCTTTTCGCCAAGGTCCACGACAATTTCGGTGGCCACCTGCGGCTGCTGATTGCCGGCGGTGCAGCAATCGATCCGGCGATCATCGCAGGTTTGCGTGATCTCGGACTCGAGAGTGTCCAGGGCTACGGTCTGACCGAGTGCGCGCCGATCCTGGCCCTCAACCGCGATGTCGATTACAAGGACAATGCCGCTGGCCTGCCCTTGCCGGGCGTTGAAATCAAAATTGTCGATCCAGATGAAAATGGCATCGGCGAAATTGTTGGCAATGGCCCCAATGTGATGATGGGCTATTATGAGAACGAAGAGGCGACGAAAGAGGCGATCGACAGCGACGGATTTTTCCATACCGGAGATCTCGGCTATCTGGACAAGGATGGCTTTGTCATCATCACGGGCAGGAAGAAAAACGTCATCATCGCCAAGAATGGCAAGAATATTTTCCCGGAAGAGATCGAGTTCAAGCTCTTGCAACATGATCTGATTGCCGAATGCCTGGTATCTGGCCGCGAAGACCGTGAAGGGGAAACCATCGTCCGCGCCGACATTTTCCCTAACGAAGAGAAAGTCCGTGAAGTCTTTGGCGATGTCCCACTGGATTCCAAAGATGTGCGCGATGCGATCGACCAAATCATCCGAAGCGTCAACCACGGCATGGTCACCTACAAATACATCCGAGAATTCGACCTGCGGCCGACGGAATTTGAAAAGACCAGCTCGAAAAAAATCAAGCGCACCTACGCAAAATAGGCTCGATTTCTGCCCGCGAACTGGTGTCGTGTGACTTTGGCACAGGAAAGAGATGCCCTGCTTGTGGTAGTGTAAGGGATACTGTTTGACTGATATCACACACACAGGAGAAAACCATGGTTGATTATTCGAAAAAAATCCGCATCGGCCTGATCATTGTCATTGTGCTTGCTGTCGCGGCTGTTGGAGCTTACGCATTGCTGGCTCAGAATTCCCCTGAGGAAGAAGCAGCCTCCGGACTTGAATCCGCCGTCTACGAGGTGGTCTGGAATGGCACAGACTATGAGCATGTCGGCATCGCCGATTTTGCCGCCTATCTGGAGGCTACCAAGGAACCGATCCTGATCGATTTCTGGGCCGAATGGTGCAGCCCCTGTCGCCTGGCCGCGCCTGCGATCGAAGAAATGGCCAAGACATATGACGGCAAAGCACACATCGTCAAAGTCAACACCGATTATGCCGGCCCGATCGCGCAAGCTTTTGGCGTCAGCGGTATTCCTCATTTCTCGATCGTCAAGGACAGCACGGTTATTGATTCCATGACCGGATACAGCGAGGAAATCGGCAGCATCCTGGGAGGGAAGCTCGACGTTATCCTGGCTGGCTGAAAGTGATCAGCAGGGAATCAGCTTCGTACGACAACACTGATTCCACGTATCCCACAACCCGATAACAACGGTCATTGCAGTTTTTCGGAGGTTTCGGATGTCCTTACTGACGCAACGGATCGTGGTCTTTGCCCTTGGTGTTATCCTGCTGGCGGGCGGGATTCTGCGTGGTGATGTGCTCGAACTCTGGCGCCGGGCGACCCAGCTGTGTCTGGGTTGCATCGGCATCGGTTGAGGCGGACATCATGGCAAAAGACACGGAAAAACCGAAAATCCCGTTCAAACAGCGTCTGCCGCTCCAGCAAAAACAGCGTAAATGGTTCCAGGGTCTGTTT
Source organism: Eubacteriales bacterium (assembly GCA_028684955.1). Lineage (GTDB taxonomy): Bacteria > Bacillota > Clostridia > Saccharofermentanales > UBA5734 > UBA5734. The sequence continues at coordinate 1,443 of JAQUEY010000180.1, read as the reverse complement.
GTCCTCGGCACAAACAGCTACCTGGCCGGTTTTTTCAAGGGCACGATTTATCAGGGCCCGTTGAAAAATGCCTGCCTGCCAGGCTTGAACTGCTACTCCTGTCCAGGTTCGCTGGGGTCCTGTCCGCTGGGTGCTTTGCAAGGCTCGATCAGCAATCCCAACCAGCAGATCTCCTTCTATGTCCTGGGTTTTCTGACACTGGTCGGTGGGCTCGTCGGCCGGGCGGTCTGTGGCTGGGCCTGTCCTTTTGGCCTGGTCCAAGACTGGCTGCACAAGATCCCGACACCGAAGTGGAAACCCGAACACAAGGAACTCCTGCACAAGCTGCTTTTACAGCTCAAATATCTTCTGTTGCTGCTCTTTGTCGTCCTGTTGCCTTTCCTGCCAACTGTGACCGGCCAATACGGCGACGTCTATTTCTGCAAATACATCTGCCCCTCCGGCACCTTGTTTGCCGGTATTCCGCTACTCTCGGTCAACGACCAGTTGCGGCCGCTGGCCGGCTGGCTGTTCAGCTGGAAAGGTCTGCTCCTGTTTATCTTCCTGAGCCTGTCGGTCCAGATTTCGCGTCCGTTTTGCCGTTATGTTTGCCCACTCGGTGCGATTTATGGCTTTTTCAACCGCATCAGCCTCTATCGGGTCCGGGTGGATCATGCTGCCTGCACCAGCTGCGGCAACTGCACCCGCCAGTGTCCGATGGCTGTGACCGTACCGCTGGATCCCAACTCGGCCGAATGCATCCGCTGTGGCGAATGTGCGGCTGTCTGTCCGACTCATGCGATTAAGGTCGGATTTGGGCCTTTGAAAGAAGTGGAGATGAAACATGTCGATCAATCCGGAGAGACCGGTTTTGGGCAATGAAACGTGGTCCTCCGAAGTCCGCGCCTGGCTGACGGATGTGTCCTGGACGAAAAATTTCTCCCGGGCTGAGCAGGATGTCGCGTCTGACCCAGCACGGATCCGGGACTTGCTCGATTTTATCGACTCTGACAAGGGCAGCACAAAATTCACCGCCGAAAAAATCCTGCGCAATCTGAGCGTCAGTCAGCCTGCTTTGCTCTATCCATATTTTGATGCCATTGTATCCTGGCTTGACAGCCCCAGCGCGTTCATCCAGTGGGGTGGCATCTTTGTTTTGGGCAATCTGGTCACGGTCGATGTCGATCGGAAGTTTCCGGCATTGTTCGAACGCTTTTTTGCGTTGCTCAATCAGCCAGCCATGATTACGGCGGCCAATGTAACCGCCACGGCACCAGCAATCATCCGACAGTATCCAGAGCTGGAGCCGGAGATCACCCGGCGTTTGCTGGCAGTGACAGCGAACACCTACTATCGCAAGAATCAGCCGTCCCCTGAGTGCAAGAATATTCTGCTCGGTCATGTGCTTGATAGCCTGGACACCTATTATGATTCAGCCACAGCCAAGGACCAGATCTTGGATTT
>JAQUEY010000179.1:2850-4378 GCA_028684955.1 Eubacteriales bacterium | reverse complement strand
TGATGATGTAGGACTGTGGAACCTCGGTCACTATCTGCCAGCCAGTTGGGGTGATTTCCTGTGTCAGAAGGAGTGTGCTGCCTGACACGTATGGCCCGTCACCATCCTGGCGGATCACACCCAGAGTGTCTGAAGGGATGTTTTGGCCGAGCCGGTCTGGATTCGGATCCGCCACGATGCGACCCGCCTGATCGAGCAGATAACTGCGGATGCCAGAGCCAGAATGGGCATTTTGCAGCAGTTCGCCGATTTCTGCAGCATCGAGATCGACAAAGAACAGATATTCCCATTCGTTGCTATTGGGCCGTTTCAGCCCCCGGTAGATGCAGATCAGGTCGGCGACATTATCGCGCTGCTTGATGACCACCGAAGCGGTCTGGTCCAGCGACAAGTTCCAGGCCGCGGTGTTGTTGCGCAGCTGTGCCAGATCGATTCCGCGCTCTGGCAAGTCCACCGTACTTTTGAAGGTCAGGCCTTCGCTGCTGGCGAGGTAATCTGGATGAAGGTAGACGACGATCTGGTAAAACTGGTACGCGTCGCGCTGAATGGCCAGGTAGCTCCTGATCTGGCTTGCCTTGTCAAGCTGGCTGACGATTGACTGGTCTTTGGCCTGGACCAAAGAGAAGAGGTAGGATGGCAGGATATCGGCGGCATTGGCACCTTGCAGGAACCGGTTGGAGATGGTGTTGCTAAGCTGGACATTGGAATAGGTGATCGACTGGAGGATGCTGTCGCGCGCAATCCGATAGGAAAAGGTGTAGGCCAGACTGCCGATCAGAAGAACCGGCAGGATTGAAGATACCAAGAAGCCCGCCAGGATTTTTCTGCGGAAGGTGCTGTTCTTTTGATAAAAGAAACGGGTCAGACGCTGAATGGGCATATTCCTCCAAAGAAAAGAGCATACTTGAATTGTACAAGTTGCAATCTGGGTTGAACATCTCTCTGGATAGATCAACCAAATATTTTATAAAAGGTGCCGTGAATTTTGTATTTTTACATCAGGATGGATCCAGTATGCTGATGCCAAGAACTCCACTTAAGCTTAAGGGAACGGCCACACACAAACACATGAAGGAGAGGTTATTTCCATGATCAAGTTCCGGAAACTCACCAGCATCTTGCTGAGCGTCAGCATGCTTCTGGCACTTCTGGCCGGTTGCTCGGCTGCCTCGACCCCGACCACCCAGGACACAGCAGAAACAACTGCGGCCGGCGCGGCGGCCAGTGAAACGACCGCTGCTGCCGGTGGCAAGCTGACCCTGATGACCATTGATACCACTTTTGGTGAAGCCTTTGACAAGTACATCGCAGACGCAGAAAAGGCGACCGGCATCGACATCGAAGTCATCGCCATGCCCAGCAACCCGGATGACCGCCAGGCCAAAGTCACAACCATCCTTTCATCGGGTGACGACAGCGTGGATATCCTGACCCTGAACGATGAAATGATCTCCGCTTTCAAGACAACCGGATTCCTCGAGCCCGTCCAGAACGATGTCCTGACCCCGGATGTCCTGAAATTTTTCCC
>JAQUEY010000179.1:0-2750 GCA_028684955.1 Eubacteriales bacterium | reverse complement strand
CGTCCGATGGTACCACAGTCCATGGAATTCATCAGCGCGATGGGCAGCTTGTTCCAGCAGTACATCTCGGATGAAATCACCCTCGACGACTTCTGCGCCAAAGCTCAGGCCGAAGTCGACCGCTACAAACCCTAAGCTTCATTTGCTTGAGTTGATTTGATTCATGCCGCAGGCAGGCTGTTCCCGGATGGCCTGCCTGCCAGTCCACGCACGGGGTCATACGGTTATGAAAGCGAAAAACAAATTGCTCCTGGCCTGGCTGCTGGTTGTGCCAGTATTGCTCGTCAGGGGATTTACCACTCTTTACCCAGTTGCGATGACGTTTCGCAACAGTCTGTTTGATATCAGCCTGCTGCGCCCGGGGGGCCCCAGATTCGTCGGCCTGGACAATTTCTTCCGGATTTTCAGTGATCCCAAACTGCTGGTCTCGATTGAATTCACCACTCTGTTCACCATTGTCTCAATGCTCTTTCACATTGTATTTGGCATTGCCCTGGCGCTGCTGCTCAATGTTAATTTCCGGGGCAAGCGATTCCTGAGGACGATAGTCCTGATCCCCTGGGCCATGCCCATGGTCGTTGCCGGCCTGGCTGCCCGTTGGGCTTTCAATGACGAATACGGCCTGATCAATGATTTGATCCGGCGCTTCAATAGCAGTTTTCATTTTGACTGGCTGGTTTATGCCGACTCAGCCCGCCTGGCAGTTGTTGCAGTCGATTTGTGGAAGGACGTTCCCTTCTTTGCGATCCTGGTCCTGGCCAGCCTGCAGTTCATCCCCGGTGAGCTTTATGAAGCCGCCCGAATCGATGGCGCCAAGACGCTGCGGATTTTCTGGCATATCACGCTGCCGATGATCACCAAAACCGTCCTGACGATCAGCATCTTTTTCACCCTCTGGCGCCTGACCAGCTACGACGTCGTCTATTCGATGACCTCCGGTGGGCCGGCCGACTACACGACACTCCTGTCGTACCGGATCATGACAGAGGCCTTCACCAATCTCAACCTCGGCTATGCCTCGGCCATTGCTGTCTTCCTCTTCGCCGTCATGGTCGTCATCAGCAGCCTGAACCTGTTTGCGATCAAGAAACTGGATTAACCGGAGGTCAAAGCCATGTCATCCACCCTGAATCGAACCTTGGCCTTTCTTGTCCGGTGGGCATTGACCCTCATCGTAGCGTTTGTCATCCTGTTCCCGCTCTACTGGATTTTCATCTCCTCGATCACCCCGAAAAACCAGCTGTTTGCTTCGCCGATCAATTATTGGCCGTCTGCTGCCACCCTGGAGAATTATTTCTACCTGTTCAATCGCCTCGACATCATGACCAAGATCAACAATACGCTGTTGATCACGGTTTTTGCCCTCGCGATTTCCACGGTGCTTTGCATGGCAGCGGCGTATGCATTCTCGCGCTTCAATAGCCGCGGCTTGACGATCGCCTTCAGCGCCCTGGTTTTCTCCGCCCTGATCCCTGGCATCGTCACAGCCCGCCCCCTGTACGACTTCATGCGCATGGTCGATCTGGTCGACACCTTCCCGGGCCTGATTGTGCTCTACACCAGTGCCTTGATCCCCTTCACCATGCTGATCCTCTACAATTTCATCCGGGAAGTCCCGCTATCGATCGATGAGGCGGCCGAGGTGGATGGTGCCAATTTCCTCCAGAAAATGATCCATGTCACCTTCCCCCTGATGCGGCCGGCGATCGCCACGGTGTCGATCATCAATTTCATCACCTGTCTCAATGACCTGTTCACCCCACTGTTCTATGCCCGGAAAATCGAGGTGCTGAGCGTCGCGATCACGACCATTCCCCGCGAAAGCAGCTACCAGCTGCCCTGGGACAAAATCAGCACCATGGGCTGGATCATCGTCTTCCCGATCATCCTTTTCGTCCTGGTCTTCCAGAAAAACATCATGGAAGGCATCATGGCTGGTGGCGTCAAGCAATAAACAAATGGTGGGTTCTTCGTCCTGGCCAGGTCCTTGCACCTGCAGGGCTTGAGCACCCACCGAATCTTGGAGGTTTTCATGGAACCATTTATTGGCAATCATCTGGGTAATCTATTCTGCATCCAGCCGGGCCGGACCCGCACGATCAATGCCGAGAATCCGACCGGTGAACCGGGCAAGGGTGGCATGGCGGCCAGCCCTCTGGGCCCGTCCCGCAAGGGCAGCCCCTGCCTGAAGCTGCCAATTGGCTCGACCGTGACGCTGGCCGAAATGTCCGGGCCTGGCGTGATCCAGCATATCTGGATCACCGTCACCGACCAGACCGATCATGGCCTGTTTGTCCTGCGCGACCTGGTCCTGCGCTTCTACTGGGATGACGAACCGGTTCCGTCGGTCGAGGTGCCATTGGGCGATTTCTTCTGCTGCGGCTTCGCGACCGAGACGCTGGTCAATTCCCAGCCGATCGTGGTCAATCCGAAGCGCGGCATGAACAGCTATTTCCCGATGCCCTTCCGCAAGCAAGCCAGGATCACTGTGGAAAACCAGCATGGCGCCGAAATCAGCGGGTTTTTCTACCAGGTGGATTATTGCCTGTACGATGAGCTGCCGGAAAACACCGTCTATTTCCACGCCCAATGGCGGCGCCAGCGCCTGACCAATCTTAAGGAGGACTATTGCCTGCTCGACCAGGTCCGTGGCCATGGCTATTATGTCGGCACATATCTGGCTCTGACCTCGCTCGAACGCTACTGGTGGGGCGAAGGTGAAATGAAGTTCTTCATCGATGGTGACGCAC
>JAQUEY010000178.1 GCA_028684955.1 Eubacteriales bacterium | reverse complement strand
GTCGATGGCCAGCACACAGGCGCCATAGTCGCCATTCCTGGATTTTTTCACGAAGTGCTGCGGCGCATAGAGTGGCAGATGGACATGCATGTGGGCAAAATAGAGGAAGAACGGCTGGTCCTGGTTCTGGCGGATGAAATCAATGCTCTTTTCAACATAGCGTTCGGTCAGGGAACACTGGTCCGGCTGCTGTTCGATAACAGTGTCACCGTGGAGCAAGGGCAGGGGCGGCTGGGTCGGGCGGGTTTCCGACGGCGCCATGTCGTTGCTGTAAGGCAAGCCATAGTAGTCATCGATGCCATGGTGGTTCGGCAGGAAATCCGGCTGGTCGCCGCAATGCCGTTTACCAATGTGCATCGTCGCGTAGCCAGCATTTTTCAACAGCCGCGCGATGGTGATTTCACTCGGATTGAGGCCGATGTCATCGCCCGGGAAGAGCACCCAGTCGCCGTGGAAAGCGCCAAAACCGATCCGTGGCGGATAGCAGCCGGTCATCAAGGCGCCGCGTGAAGGAGAGCAAACCGGCGAAGCCATATAGAACGAGGTGAACTTGCGGCCGCCGGCGGCCAGGCGGTCCAGATGCGGGGTGTCATTTTTAGTTGAACCATAGCAGCCGAGGTCGCCATAGCCGAAGTCATCACAATTGAACAGGATGATATTGGGTTGCATGTGGATTTCCTTTCTCTTGACGGCTCAGGGCTGTCCGATGCCCAGGCGCAGATACTGCTCTTTCGGGCTCTGATGCGCGGTCATGCAGGCTCGAAGCTGGCTGATCAGCTCTGATTCCAGCTGCTCATCCTGGATCGGATGCTCCTGGTTATAGTCTGATTTCAGATCAAACAGCAAGGATTTCTGGTTGTAGGCTTTGCGGCCATGGAAATTCTGGGTCCAGTTGGTGAAATTGACAATGGCTGCCGGAAAACGGTAGAGGGGATACCGTGTCCATTCCAGGAAACGGCCCATTTCGATTTGGTCATAGTCTTCGACACGCACCGCATCATTGGCCCCGAGGTACTGGCGCAGTAAGAAATTCACCGAGCTGTACATGAAAAGAGGCTGATTCGATCCGTCCTGGGCTGCGCGGAAATACGCGTAGCGGCCATCGGTATAGGCCACTTCCTTGCCGAAATAGCCATAGATGGCCCCGTCCCGGACACTCGTGACCTCGCGGCGCAGCAGTCCGAACAGGCTTTTGCCGTGGATCGGATACTGCATGACCTCCTGTCCGATCCCGAAAAAGTCCAGGACCGTCGGCAAGACATCGACGTTCTGGGTCACCGCCTGGCAGCGGCCAGGTTCGATCCCCGGCGCCGCCACGATCAGCGGTATATGGAAGACCTCGTTATACGGTGGCATATAATTCTTGGCCATATAGCCATGCTCACCGAGGTGGAAGCCATGGTCGGTCGTAAAGATCACCAGGGTGTCCCGCCACAGGTCATGCTTATCGAGCATATCCAGGATTTCGCCCAGATGACGGTCCGTCATGGTCATCAAGGCTTTGCAGCGGCGGCGCAGATGCTGCGTTTCGGCCGCGTCAAACTCGTTGGGGGCATAGGATGGATGGGTGAAATCCGGTCCGTCATAGTCCCCTTCTTTTTCATACAGGTCCAGGTAATATTTGGGGCAGTCATAGGGCTCGTGCGGGTCAAAAGCCTCGACCCATAGGAAAAAGTTGTCCGCCCCGGCATTGTCATCCAGCCACTGGGCGGCATTCCACATCGTCTTCACACTCGGATAATCGTATTCGGTGCGAAACCGGCTGCGGTTTTCGCGTTCGGCCTCAGAATAGGCCCCCTTGTAGCCAGCTGGCCGGATATCCGGGCGGATGCCATCCTTGCCGGGCCGTACCCAGACAGGGTCGCCTTCCTGGCCGCGCTGCACATCCCAGGCCGTAAAGCCCTTGGTATAATTCTCGCCGCCCGGAATGAGATAGTGGGCATGATCACTGAACATCTGGGTATGGGTATTGTTGGTTGTCGAAAGGATGGTCTGCAGGGTCTGGTCAAAGGGCTCGATCCCGCCCCAGGGCTTTTCCAGCAGGCTGAGTCGTCCGGTCATGATATCGCGGCGGGCCGGCATGCAGGGGGCCGAACCACACCAATGGCTGTCAAAGACAACGCCGCGGCGAGCCAGCCGGTCGATATTGGGGGTCAGGGCAGGATCTGTCGCATGATAGGCCGACAGCATCCGCAGGTTCAGGGTATCGCACAGGATGAAGATCGTTTTCATGCACTTACCACCATTTGATCAGTTCGGTGACTTCGTTTCGCAGCTTGATGAATTCCGGATCAACGACGTTTCTGGGCCGGGGCAGGTGATTATCGATGATCTTCTTGATCTTGGTCGGCTTATTGGTCAGGACGAGGATTTTTTCACTCAGGTAGACGGCTTCCTCGATGTTATGGGTGATGAACAGCACGGTCGTCTGGGTGCGCTGCCAGAGCTTGATCAGCTCGTCCTCGAGTTTGAAGCGCAGTTCGATATCGAGCTGGCCGTAAGGCTCGTCCATCAGGAGCAGTTCCGGCTTGGTGGCGAAGGCCCGGGCAATGACGACACGTTGCAGCATGCTGGCTGACAACTCATTGGGGTAGTATTTGCGGAAATCATTCAGGCCGACGATGTCGAGCACCTCGTCGACGGCTTCCTTTTTATCCTTGCTGTTGACCCCTTTGATCTTCAGTCCGATCCCAACGTTTTCCTCGACCGTGAGCCAGGGCATGGTCGACTGCTCCTGGAAGATGTAGGAAATATTGTTCCTTTTCATGTCGACCGGCTCGCCGTTGACCAGGATCTCGCCAGAGGTCGGCAGGTAGAGTTTGGTCAGGCTATTGAGAAAGGTCGTTTTGCCACAGCCAGTCGGACCGACGACACACATGAATTCTTTCTCTGCGACTTCAAACGAGACATCGTCGAGGACGAGCAGGTCGCCGAATTTTTTGGTCAGGTTGATGACTTTGACTTTGGGATTGTCCACGTCTCACGTCCTCCTACAGGGTCTTGTCCATCTCATTGGTGATTTCCTCGCGCAGGGCCAGGAACGCCGGGTCGGTATAATCACGCGGACGGGGAAAGTCGATTTTGTACTCTTTCTTGATCTGGGTCGGCGTATTGGTCAGAAGGACGATCCGGTCGGCCAGGTAAATGGCTTCTTCGATATTGTTGGTGACAAAGACGATCGTCCGCTTGGCGGTCTCCCAGATGCGGATGATTTCTTCCTGCATCAGGTAACGGGTCTGGGCGTCGAGGGCGCCAAAGGGCTGGTCCATGAACAGGACGACCGGCTCATTGCAATAGGCCCGGGCAATGCCGACGCGCTGCTGCATGCCGCCCGACAGCTGGTTGGGATAGGAATGCTCAAAGCCTTCCAGTCCGACCAGGTTGATGTAGTACTGGGCTTTCTCGCGACGCACGGCTTTCTTGATCCCACGAACCTTGGGGCCGTATTCGACATTGCCCATGACGGTCAGCCAAGGGTAGAGCGCGGTGCTCTGGAAAACAAAGCCACGGTCGGGTCCAGGCTTGGTGATGGTTTTGCCATTGATCGTGACGGTGCCAGTGGTCGCCGGCTCGAGTCCAGACAGCACATTGACCGTCGTGGTTTTGCCGCATTGGCCAGGGCCGACCAGGCAGAGAAACTCGTTTTCGCGGACATTGAGGTCGATTTTTTCGATGACCTTGGTCGAGCCACGCTTATTGGTGAAGGTCTTGCTGATGCCCTTGGCGATGATGATGTTTTTATCCGTACTCATATGTCTCGCTTCGTCCATTTGACCAGGACGGCCTCCACTTCTCGCATGATGACGGCCAGGAAAAAGCCGACGATACCGATGGCGACGACGCCAACCAGAGTATTGACTGAGTTATTGGTCTCCTGGCTGCTGATGATGATCCAGCCGACCCCTTCCGAGGAACGGATCATCTCTGCGGCAACGACGGTGGCCCAGCTGGAAGAAAGGGCGACCTGCAAGCCGGCAAAGATATAGGGCACAGATCCGGGCAGCACGACCGTGGTAAAGATTTGCCAGTCCGAGGCACCGAGCATTTTCGAGCAGCCGACCAGGACAGGATCGGTGCTTCTGGCACCGGCAAAGGAGTTGATCGTGACATTCATGAACGAAGCCAGGAAAATCAGGAACCATTTTGAACCTTCACCGAGACCGAACCAGACAATGGCAATCGGAATCCAGGCGATCGGCGGGATCGGGCGCAGAATCTCGAAAATCGGACGAAAAATTGCAGCAACCGGCTTGTACCAGCCCATGGAAATACCCAGGATTATTCCGGCAATGGCGCCGACGATATAGAAGGGCACGACGCGGACCAGACTCCAATAGATGTGGATGAAAATCGGATAGGGTCCGATGGGCTGGACAAAGCT
>JAQUEY010000177.1 GCA_028684955.1 Eubacteriales bacterium | reverse complement strand
CCGATGTGCAACATTTGCAGCTTTGGGTTTAAAGATCTTAGCCTTTTCTTTGATTGTTTTCATGGATTATCACTCCCGTAATTATTCGGCCGATGTCATGCTCACTGCCGTCCAGCCCTCTCGCTCATTAAACTTGGTAGACATTAAATGATAGAGCTGCGTATTGGTGGGGAAATGATCTTCGAAAGGCACCATGCTGGCTGCGCATTTTAGCAGGCCGCTGCCGGCATCCGCATTGGTGATGTAGGATAACTGAGTATCAGAAATGTTCAATAATTTGGCCAGTTCGAGTCGATCGCTGCCTGCCTGGTTTAGCATCAGCAGAAACTCTGAGTTGGCCAGCATGGTTCGTGCTGTGTGTGACTGCAGTAGGTCCTCGATGTTTTGAGTGATCCCCGTGCAGAAGGCGCCATATTTGCGGACTCGCTTCCACATTTCAAAAAGGAAAGCAGCCGAATACTCATTGGCGAAGAGCACATAGATCTCATCGATTAGCACCCAGGTATTGCGACCCTCGTTGCGATTTCTGGTGATCCGGTTGAAGATCGCATCGAGGACAACAAGCATCCCAATCGTCTTCAACTGACGGCCGAGATCTTTAATGTCATAAACGATGAAGCGATTGTCGACATCGACATTGGTTGGCTTGGCAAACGTATTGAGCGAACCATTGGTAAAAAGCTCGATCGCCAGGGCCACTTCACGTGCTTCCGGTTCCGGTTGGCGCAGCAGTTCGGCATGGAACTGGACCAGGGTAGGCGCATTCGATTCGAAATTGCGCTGCAGGGATCCCCGATAGACATTGGCTGTACAACGGTCGATGATGCTTTTTTCTTTGGCGTTCAGTCGCCCGGCACCGACCAGCTGTTCGCAGAGGGATAAGATAAATTCCGCCTTTAATTGGACTGGATTTTCCGATTCACCGCCATAATTGGCGTTGATATCCATGGCATTAATGTGGTTCCTGGAACCAGCCGAGATCCGGATCACTTCGCCGCCAAGCCCTTTGATCAATGGCGCATATTCTCGCTCGGGATCGACAATAAGGATATCATCATCGCTGGATAGAGCGATGTCGCAGATCTCGCGTTTGGCAGCAAAGCTTTTTCCGGAACCAGAGACACCCAGGATAAAGCCATTGCCATTTAAAAGCTTTCGCCGATTGACGATGATCATATTGCGGGAGATGGCGTTCTGGCCGTAGTAAACACCGCCTGGTTCCAGTAGCTCCTGAGTTTTAAAAGGCATCAGAACTGCTGTGCTTTCTGTCGTCATCGTGCGCAGGGCATCGATCTGGCGCAACCCGTAAGGCAAAGCTGTGTTCAGGCCGTCGGGCTGTTGCCAATTGAGTGTCGCAAATTGGCACAGATGTTTGCGGGCTGTCGAGAGTAAGCCTTCGGTGTCGCTGTTCAGCTGCTGCAGACTGTCAGCGACATGGACCAGCGTGACCACGACGAAGAGCATCCGCTGATCGCGCGTTGTCAAGTCATCGAGATAATCTTTGGATTCCTTGCGGGCCAGTTCAAGATCATAAGGGATGACCGCCGAGAAATTGTTGTTCTGGTTTTGCTTGCGCTGCCAGTTCGTGATATTGGTCTCCACACCGAGCAGGCGGTTCTGTATCTCGCGAACAGCCTCATCCGTAGGCACCGGGACAATGTCGACCGAGAGCATCAAGTTGCGGTTGAGATCACACAATTCCGTGATCATCGAATCTTTGATAAAACTGGCATACTCGCGAAGGAAAAGCACCCGACCATACTGCTTGCCCATGACGAAATGGTCTTTGTTTAGTTCCAAGCCATCCGGTACGATTAAATCCTTAAAACTGTGACCTTTGCGCAGCGTCTCACGCAGATCGAAGCGGAAATGAGTTTCTTCCCCGATGCGGAAAAAATCATGAAAAACTCGCAGCCGCTCTTTGATATCCATTTCTGTCGCCGAAGAAGACAACGCAGCTAAATGTTGTTGCAGGTGATTGCCGACTCGGGTGAAAAAGGTTCTTGCTTCTTCGATCGATTTTTTCTCGACGGTGATTGTGATGTATTTGTCCTGCATGAGGTTATTGTTGGCAGAGATGGCCTTTGCCTCAAGCATGGCATTGTATTCATCGCGAAAATGGTTCAGGCGATCCTGCTTGCTTTTAATTAGAATGGACTGATCAAAATCCAGCCGGTTGAGGCGCCGGTTGCTGATCGTCACCTTTGTACTCGATCCGACATCAAGTCCATTCAGAAGCTCGCAATATCCTATGAAAAGAGCTGTCTTGTCCTGCATGGAGGCAACAGCGTAGTTGATATCGGCAATGCGATACGATTTGCTGAACTTCGTGCCCAATTGTAAAATCCCGTCCGACCAGATGCGGTCGATCGGGATGAACTGCTGCAGGGATTTAGGGATCTTCTTTTTCAGCTTGCGGTCTGACTTGGCGTGCTGGAGTGTTTTCATCATGAGGATCGTTGTTCCTTTCGCGGATTCTGGCGCAAGGCCAGTTCGTAGAAGTTATCAGCCTTGAAGGGTAAGTGTTTCGGCATCAGGAATTCGGCGCGAAACCAGACCACGACAAACTGCTCAAAGTTAAGTCCGTTATAGCGGAAAAATCCCATCGCAGCGAAAGGCGCAGCACATAAAATGCAGACCCAACTGACAGTCTCAAAACCTAATGGTTCACGTAGCAGGAAATAGAAGCCAACAGCCACAGCGATGGCAAGAATTGAGAAAATGAATTGTCGTACAGAAAGTCCGATAAAGATACTTTCCTGATAATCACGGATTTCCTTTGGGATCTTGATTTCCATGGCTCCTCCCTATAGTCCCATCATTTCTTTGACGATCCGATCGCTCATTTTGATCGCCCCGACCAGGATCAAGAGATTGAAAATCAGCTCGCCGATGTAATTCCAGACCACCTGGACTGCCGAAAGCGATGGATCGAAATTGGCAGGTGGGGCGGTGGCGAAAACAGAGAAAATGATCGTGGCCAGGACGATGATCACCCCTTCCAGACAAACGCCGGCATAACTTTTCAAAAACGACACCCCAATAGAGGATGTCGCCTCGCCAGCAAACGTCGAAAGGGGAATGGGTGCGATCGCCGTGTACATGTAGAGTTTGAAAAATCGTCCGTAGACAGTCATGATCATCACAAAAGACAAGATCGTGATGATCAAAGAACCCAGTAGCGTAACGATCCAAAGCGGAACGCTTTCCAGAAAACCGACCTCGCGGATCCGACTCTCAACTTCGGCTGGTAAGAGCAATTGCTGATCGGAGATGTTGCCTAATCGTGAGGCAGCCGTGGAAACAATCCCCTGACTGATCCGAAACAAAGCCAGCATCAAGTCCATGCCATAAGTCACAACGCCCTTAGCGATTGCAAAGCGGATGAATAGCTTCAGCGCCTGTTCCGGTCGCTTGATTTCTGCAAAATTGCCTGCTGATTTGACCACGCCGGCCACAAAGAAAAGGACCAGCAAAGCCAGTCCCACTGCCTGAAGGGCACCGTTGATGTCGACAATCACCCGCCAGACTCCGCTGCCCTTGAACGATTCTGGACTCTGGGTAACCAGAGTCCAGATCTCGGATAGCTTATCGTTCCAGGTGCTGAGCGCATGATTGAGATTGTCGATGACCCAATTATTGGAGTCCGTAAGACATCACCTCGATTTCGAAAACAATCTATTTCATCCCCCGGTAATCAGCGCTAGGATCTCTTTGGCGAAAGTGATGATCACGCCGCCGGCCAGGGTCAGAAAGCCATTGGCTCTCTGAGAGGGGTCATGGCTTTTCAGGGACAGGCCAATTTGAACAATGCCGAAGCCGAGCAGAATCATACCGATCGCCCGAATCAGGCTGAAGATAAAGGTGGAGAGGTTGTTGATGACAGTCAAAGGATCGTTCATGTGGTTATCCTCCATAGGGATTGTTTGGAATCCCAATTTGAAACAGGATTAAGATTAGATCAGGTCATCTTCCGTAAGCAGTTCGAAATCATCTGGCCTCGTCATATCGAATGACAAATCAAAATTTTCAGTGATTTCTGTCGCCATTCGATATGCCAGTTGGCCACCATCCGTTGTCAGACTGAGCAGAGGATGCTTGAGCAGATTGTATTTCCGGTCGATGATCGGGCGTTCACCACGCACAAAAAGCAGGGCATCGTTATTATTGAGCAATCGGACTTCATCGGGCGTCAGAAGTTCCCGACCTGTCTGCTGATAATTGGTCGAATAGCTGCCGCTTCTGCCTTGGGATTTGCCATAGGTATTTGTATCGATCGTCGCCTTGCCAAGTATTTTGCTGACATACTCATGGGTCGATTGTTCATTGCCGCCGAGGTATAAAAATTCATCGCAGTTGCCGACGATGCTCTCCCAGCTATCCT
>JAQUEY010000176.1 GCA_028684955.1 Eubacteriales bacterium | reverse complement strand
GCCGGCTTTTTGTCCATCCGGCGCGAAACTGCGGCCCACATGGGCTGCGATATGATGCTGATGAGAAATTGCAGGCCAAGGACCAGGGCGATCTGCTGGCTTGAAAGATGAAAGGTGTACGTGAAGACATGCAGGCCAATGCTGCTCAAAAGTGCTGACGCCAGGTTGTTGAACAGATAACTGAAAGCCGTGGCTCGAAAGGGCCGGTTTTTGACCGTGTCCTGGATCGACTTGAGCAAAGCATGAACCGGTCTGCTATCTGCTGCAGCAGGCATGCTGCGCCTGAGTCGCGGTATGTATTTGGCAGTCAGACCAAAGCAGATCCCGGCTGAGGCTACCGTCAGGATGGCTGCAGCCAGGCCGATGTTGCGGTAGGACCGGGGATTGAGCTGGCCGACCGGAAAATCGGGTGTGGGCTGGAAAAAGAAATACATGCCGGCAACAGAAACCAGGGCCAGGCCTGACAGGAAGAAGATCGTCTTGATGCCCTGGATCTGGGTCCGCTCGTTGTAGTCGGTCGAAAGCTCCGCACCCAGTGCGGTGTAAGGTGTGATGTAGACGGTCATGGCGGACTTGAAGACCATGAGGATGATGAACATCAGGGCAAACTTGGCCCCGGTCTGCCAACCGGGCTGAATGATCCAGATCAGGTAGACGGTGGCTGCAATGCCCAGGCTGCCAGCAATCAGGTAGGGATGGCGCCGACCCAGTTTGCGCGTACGGGTCTGGTCGGAAAGGTAGCCCATCAATGGATCGGTCACGGCATCCCAGAAGACACTGATGCCAACCGCCAGGCCGGCCAGACTCCCGGGGATGCCAAGGATGGCTGTGGCAAAAAAGACGAAATAGGCTCCAATGACTTGCATGGCAATGCCAACGCCCAGATTGCCCAGGCCATAGCCAATTTTGTCCACAAGGGGAATGACGGGGGTGTGATTTTTATCCAATCGGTGCTCCGTTGCCTGTCTTACTGAATCCAGTTCCAAATTATCCTATACTAAAACCATGGAACACTCAACGCCAGCGTGGCTGATCTACCCTCAGCCGCAAAAACTCATAATCAAGTCAGACGTGCAGCAACCTGCATGGATTGATTTTTCTGGCCCCATCCAGCTGGAGTTTGTCGATCTGAGCGCGCAGTCCTTGCTGGCTGGCCTGTCTGACGGCTGGATTGACTGGCAATTGAAACGACTGGAAACAGCCCGGGACGGTGTCGTAACCGAAGCCCCTCCGGCGCTGATCCGGGTTTATCATGATCCAATATGTCCAGGCCAGGGTTACCGGATAGAAATCTCTGCCCAGGAAGTTTCGCTCCGGGCTTCCTCCGGATCCGGGCTCTTCTATGGCCTGGGCAGCCTGCGCCAACTTCTGGCTGCCAATCCGGGCACACTGCCTGTCATAACGATTGAAGACCATCCCGACCTAACCATCCGCGGCGTCCTGATCGACATTGGCCGCGGAAAAATCCCGACCTTGAAAAGTCTGTATGAGTTGATCGACTTGCTTGCTGACCTTAAGATCAATCATTTACAGCTCTACATGGAAGGCTTTTCGTTTTCCTATTCCCGCTATGCTGAGCTTTTTCCGGATGAGGCTCCGATTACAGCTGAAGAAATCCGCCTGCTTGATGCCTATGCCCGGGACCGGTTCATCGATCTCGTTCCCTGCCAGAACACCTTTGGACACATGGAAGCCTGGCTGGCATTGCCAGAATTCAATGCCCTGGCCGAGGCACCGGAAGGCCTGCCACTGGTTCCGGGTCTGCCGCCGCAAGTGACCACGCTTGATCCTATGGACCCCGGGTCGTTGGAGCTGGTTATGAATTTGCTCCACGAGCTGCTGCCTAATTTCTCTTCAAGTTGGGTCAATGTCAATTTTGACGAGCCGATCGAGTTCGGTCTGGGTAAAAACCGGGATCTGCCGGATGGTGTTTCGCTGAGCCGGATTTTTCTCGAGTACCTCAGCCAGGTTTTGTCCATTGTCCGTTCCCATGGAAAAAAAGGCCTGATCTGGAGTGATTATCTGTTCCGTCATCCGGAACTGCTCTATGCATTACCCAAGGACCTGATTGTCCTGGACTGGAATTATGAAAGCAGGAGCCCGTTTGAACCACATGCCAGACAACTGGCCGAGCATGGCATTGAGTTCATCCTCTGTCCTGGGACCAGCAGCTGGAATTCCCTGGCTGGGCGGACGGACAACATGAAAGCCAATATCCTCGATGCCGCTGAACAAGCGTTGCGTTACGGTGCGCGCGGACTCCTGGTCACCGACTGGGGCGACTACGGCCATTGGCAGGTGCCACCTGTGAGTTTTCCCGCTTTCACCTGCGCGGCTGCCTGGAGCTGGAATCTGGCGGGTAACCGCGACCTTGATGCAGCGGACTATCTGGACCGTTTTGTGTTTAAAGACCGGGCGAATGTCGTCGGACGATTCTGGCAGGATCTGGGCAATTACTATCAATTCGAGCATGCGACGATCCACAACATGACACTGACCTTCCTGGTTCTCTCGCCGCTGACCCGCTGGGATACCCGGGAAAATTTCACCGCCAGACTGAATCTCTATTTCCAGCTGTTGCATGCACTGGCGGGGACGTTCAACAGTCTGCCAACCTTGCTGGAGTCCGAGTATGATTTTGATGGCCTGATGACCTATCTCGATGAGCTGCAACAGCGTTTGGAACAGCATGACATGCAGTGTGTCAATTGCCATCATGTTTACCGTGAAGCCGTTTACACCCTCCAGCTGGTCCGGCACGGAGCGAAATTCTACCAGTTGGCCCTTCAGATGGGTGTGCTGGAAGAACCCGTGCTCAAGGCCAAGCTGGTCGCCCTGCTCGATGACCTGGGCGAGATTCTTGACTTATTCCAGGAACTTTGGGCCGTGCGCAACCGGATCGGCGTCTCAGTCAATCGCAATGCGATGGGTTTGGCTATCCTGCTGGCCAAGTACCACCAGATACTGGATGGCCCGCAAACAGAGGCTTGAGGGATCATACAATCACCATTGTCACGGATCGATAACGGCCGGGATGAATGTGCCATAGCCTTGTTGTTCCATGTCCGCCAGCGGGATGAACCGGAGGGCTGCTCCGTTGATACAGAAGCGCAATCCACCCCGGTCGACAGGTCCATCCTCAAACACATGGCCGAGGTGGGAGTCGCCGACGCGGCTGCGGACCTCGGTACGGACCATGCCAAAAGACGAATCCTCATGATAGGTAACGACCTCGGGCACGATGGGCTGGGTGAAACTGGGCCAGCCGCAGCCAGATTCGAATTTGTCGCGTGACGAGAACAGGGGCTCACCGGTCACAACATCCACATAAAGCCCCGGATCAAAGAGGTCCCAGTAGGCGTTGGTGAAGGCACGTTCCGTATCACTTTTCTGAGTGACAGCGTATTGTTCCTCACTCAAAGTCGCTCGAAGCGTCGCGTCGTCCGGCTTTTGATAGAGCCCCGGATCAACCGTCACGTCCGATGCTGGTTCCAGCGTGGAAAAATCAACATGGCAGTATCCATCGGGGTTCTTTTCCAGATAATCCTGGTGATAATCCTCAGCTGGATAATAGTTTTCCAAAGGCAGGACTTCCGTTGCAAGTTTGGCGCCGTACTGGTGTTCAGTCTCAGCGACAACGGTTTCAATTGCTGGCAGATCATCAGTGTCCAGGTAGTAGATGCCGGTCCGGTACTGTGTGCCGCGATCGTTACCCTGGCGGTTGACCGACAGTGGGTCGATGATCTTGAAATAAGCGCGCAGGAGGTCTGCAAGCTTGATCCGTTCAGGATCGTACAAGACCCGGACCGTTTCTGCATGACCGGTATCGTTGTAAACGACATCCTGATAGGTCGGGTTTTCAGTCGTTCCGTTGGCATAACCGACACTGGCATCTGCAACACCCGGAACTCTGGCCAGGTAGGCTTCAACACCCCAGAAACAGCCGCCTGCCAGATAGATTTCTTTCAAGTCCTGGCCGGTGTAATCAATCTGAAGGTTGGGATTTGATGGTAAATTGCTGTTGACCGGTTGAGCCGTCATGTTTTGCAAGGTGGCACGGATGGCCTCATTGTCGAGATGGCCAGGCTGGGTTTTGAACACGGCTCCGTCCTGGTCGATGAAGACAGAGGTCGGATAGGCGCGCACACCGTAGGCTTTAGCTACTTGACCTCCTTCGTCCAACAAAACGGGGAAATCGTACCCTTGTTCGTAGTACCAGGCGATGAAACCATCCCGGTCCATCTCACCACTCGTGCCAGGTGACACAATCGAGAGGACTACAGAGTCCTGGCTCGCAGAGGCTTCCTGGCTCAAGGCCGAAAAATCCGCCAGACCACTGAGGCAGATCGGACACCAGGTCGCCCAGAATTTGAGGTAGACCTTCTGGCC
>JAQUEY010000035.1 GCA_028684955.1 Eubacteriales bacterium | reverse complement strand
AGATAGACAGCCTTGGCCGCCGACTGGGACGCCATTTCAAGAAGCCCGCTGCCCCCGAGCAAGGCCAGGCTGATGGTCGATTTCATAGCACAGAGAGCCTGGCTGGTGCAGATGTTGGAGGTCGCTTTTTCGCGACGGATGTGTTGCTCTCGGGCCTGGATCGTCAGGACAAAACAGCGCCGGCCAGCCCGGTCGACGGTTTCGCCGGCAATGCGGCCAGGCAGTTTACGCAGCAAGGATTCGCGTGCAGCGAGATAGCCGACAAACGGGCCACCAAAGGACAGGCTGTTGCCGAGGACCTGGGCCTCGCCGACAGCGATGTCAAAGCCCAGCTCGCCTGGTGACTGCAGGATCGCCAGGCTGATCGGATCGCAGCTGGCAACGGCCAGAGCGCCCGCAGCATGAGCGTCGGCCACCAGAGCTGCAAGGTCATGGACGCGACCGAAAAAGTCGGGATTCTGGACCAGGACACCCGCATAGCCGGACAGGTCATCCGGCCATGTCAGATCGGCCGCGGACCACGGTGTTTCTTCAACCGTAAAATTCTGGGCCTCGAGATACGTGCGCACGACCACACGTGTATCGGGGTGGATCGCTCCAGCCAGGAAAACTTTACTGCGGCCCGTCTGGCGGATCGTGATCAGGAGGGCTTCGGCTGCTGCCGAAGCGCCGTCGTACATCGACGAATTGGCAATCGGCAGGCCAGTCAAACGGCAGATGAAACTCTGGAATTCGAAGATCGCCTGCAAAGTTCCTTGGCTGATTTCCGGCTGATAGGGCGTATAGGCAGTCAGAAATTCCTGGCGCGAGACGAGGTGGTCGACAGCAGCTGGGATATAGTGGTCATAGGCTCCGGCTCCGAGGAAACAGGTATGGCTCGCTGTGCTGGCATTTTTTACTGCCAGGCTAGTTAGCGCTCGGATCACGGCCATCTCGGACTGAGCCGGCGCAGTGTAGGGATCTTTGTCGCCACCAGGCCAGCGGACCTCGAGCGGGATCGGATCAAACAGGGACTCAGGATTGCTGATTCCCACCGCTGCCAGCATCTGCTGACGTTCCTCCGGCAGGATCGGCACAAAACCGCTCATGGTTTCACTCCCCGATGAAAGTCTTGTATTCGTCTGCAGTCATCAAGTTGGCCGGCCATGCGGCAGCGGTCAATTCGATTTCGACAAACCAGCAACCGTATGGATCTGTGTTGATCTGTTCCGGCTGGTCAGCCAGGCTGGCGTTGCTTGCAGCAATGACGCCATCGGCCGGACTGTACAAATCTGAGGCTGTCTTGACCGATTCGACGCTGCCGATGACCTGGCCAGGCTTGACCGGCGTACCGGCCGGCTTGGCTTCGGCAAAAACAAGGTCGCCCAGCTCGCACTGGGCGTGGTCCGTGATGCCAATCCGGATCGTGCTTCCGGTCAGCTGGACCCATTCATGGGTTTTGGCATAACGCAATTCCTGAGGGATGTTGGACATGGTGTGAGTCTCCTTTCAAATCAAGGGCAATACATCAAATAAAAGGGATCTGGCAAAGGGCGAAAGGTTCCGCCCGGCCACGGATTTCAATGGCCAGGGTGTGGAGTCCTGCGGTATGGTCAACGTCAGATGGAAGGGCAGCCAGGTACCCGGCAGAGGGCAGACCGAGGTCATCTGCTGTTACTGCGGAGCGCTCGACCAGGGCCAGGGCAATGCCCTTGTTCAAGCTGGGCGAAAAGGTCCCGGACGTCACGGAACCAACCACCTGGTCGCCTGAGAGGACCAGGTATCCTGCGCGTGGAATCGCCTTGCCCAGAGAGACCAGTCCAACCAGCTGTCGAGTCGGCTCGGCTAAAAGCCCGGTCTGGCCAACGAATGAAGCCTTGTTGAGGGCCAGGAATCGGTCGAGTCCCGCTTCGCGTGGGGTAATGGTGCGGCTGAGTTCATGGCCGTAAAGGGGCATGCCAGCCTCCAGGCGCAACGTGTCGCGTGCGCCCAGCCCAGCGGGCTTAGCTCCGGCTGCTACAAGCATACGCCAGAGCAGGGGGGCATCCTCGGGCTGGAGGTAGAACTCAAAGCCGTCCTCGCCGGTATATCCCGTGCGGGAGACCAGCACGGTGGTTCCACCCGCCTCGAAATCATCAGAGATCAGGTGCAGTGGTCCGTCATAGGTTTCGCCCAGCAGCAACGGCAAGGGCAGATACGTGAACTGGTATTTTTTCAATGCGGATAATTGAGCCACCCAAGCGAGCCTGTCCGCGGCAAATCTCGCTGTCAAAGTCGAAGGTGCGCCAAGGCCAGCAAGGCCAGATGCGATTTTCGTCAGGACCTGGAGACTCTGTGGACCTTGCAGGGCAAGCTGGGCCCAACGGTCTGAGTGGTTCTCGATCGCAAGGTCAGCGGGCAGAATGTCCACGCGGGCCCATTCGTCGGCAACCGCTCGGATATGGGCCTCGTCAGCCGCGATGTTGGCGGCATTGACGATCAGCAAACAACGGGTTGGAGACAAGGGGTAGATCAGGAGATCGTCGACAGCTGTGCCATCAGCCGTACACATCACGGCATACAAGGCTCTCCGGCTGGCGATGGCTTGGTCGATTTTGTCAAGGTTGCGGGATAAAAGGTAATCGAGAAACGCATAGGTCTGCTCGCCGCTGACCTCAATCTCACCCATGTGCGAGACATCAAACAGGCCTGCCTCCTGACGGACAGCGAGGTGTTCGGCACTGATACCACCGGGATACTGCACCGGCAGGAGAAAGCCGGCAAATTCGACCATTTTTCCGGATAGCTGGAGATGTTCCCTGTAGAGCGGTGTCTGTTCTGCCATGAAGATCCCTCCATACCAGGCCTAGGTGCAACGGTCTGTCAGCGTTCAGCCAGGCCTTCTTTGACCTGTACATCCATTATACGATTCTTTTCAAATCAAGGCCAAGGCTCTGAGGATATAAATGCCCAGGAAAAGGGAGAATCCGGAGATCAAGGTCGTGCCGAGGACAATCTGACTGGCCAGGTCACTGTCGCTGTTCATGGTCTTGGCCATGATAAAGCTGGTCACGGCCGTTGGCGAGGCAAACAGGATGAACAGGGCGCCCAGTTCCGGGCCGCGGAAACCAAGGGCGACCGCAGCCAAGGTTGTCAAGGTCGGAATGACGAATTCGCGCAGGGAAATCGCCCAGGCCAGCAGCGAGACGCGTCCTTCCAGGCGGCTCCAGCTGAACTGGCCACCGAGCAGGATCAAGGCCATCGGGTTGGCGATTTTGCCGACATCATCGACTGCACGTGCGAGAAACAGCGGCAAGGTCCAGGGCGACCAGGAGAACAAGGCTCCAATGATTGCACCGATGATCAGTGGGTTTTTAACCAGCCCGGCCAGGACTTTCAAGTATTTAACCTTGGCTTCTTCGCCGCGGTAATACTCGAGGACGAAAACAGCCAGCACATTGTAAGTAAAAATGACCATCGGCAGCAGCATGGCAGTCGGACCAACACCCGTTTCGCCAAACAAGTTCTGGGCCAGCGGATAGCCCAGGAGGAGATAATTGCCGCGGTAGATCCCCTGGATCATGGCGCCACGCTGTTTGTTGCCTTTGACAAAACGCGGCAGGATCAGCATCAGAATCAACACGATCCCGACAATAGTCCCGATGGCAAAAATGAACATGCCAGGGTTGAAGTATTCACTGATTTCGATCTTGTTGATCGAATTGAACAAGGCAACTGGGAAAGCCACTTTGAACAGGAAGCTGGTTGTCTTGTCAATCATGGTCTGGTCAATCATCTGGAAATGCTTCAGGAAAAAACCCAGAAGGACGAGCAGGATCAGCGGGGTGATACCATTGAAAGCAAACCAGAAGACACTCATGTCGCATCCTCGCTGGCCCGGACCTGGCGGCCTTTTTCCAGGCGGAGGACCAGATCGGTCAGCACCTGTTTTTCCTTGGTGCGGAAGCGGGCTTTGCCAACCACTGGGCCATGGTCCACACAGGAAAAGCGGGCATCTGCCCGGTTGCCCTGGCGTTGCCAGTCAACCACGGTTTGCAGGTCTGTTTCACACGCTGGACAAGTCAGATTGCTGCTTGCAAGGCGATGCAGGACAGCCTCATGACTGGACGCCGGATCCAGGCTGATTTTGGTGGAACGGTTGAGGTTGGGGTCATAGGCGTAAATGCCGAGCAAGTCGGTCAGGCCTTGTTCATCGGCTGCGATCCGGGCGGTCTCCTGCAAGATGCGACCTGTATACCAGGCATCCTTGACCGCCTGGTGAAAGGGCTCGGTCTTGGGCAGACGCAGAAAATCGACTGCATATTCGATGCTGCGCTGCTGGCCGGACTGCTCGATGATGTCGTCAAAGACATGCTGGACATCGAGGCATTGCAGGGGCAATGTGTCCGGCAGACCGTGGAAGGCGAGATTGGAGCGCAAGACAGATGGATCGCTTTCACTCCAGATGGCAAGCGCATAGTCATCGCCTGTGGCACTGCACCAGCGGAAAAATTCCTGGGCAGCCTGGGGAAACGGCAGGCCAAATTTGAGGCTTTGCTGGAAACGGCGGGTAACCGCAGCGATATGGCTGCTCAGGATTTTATAAATTTTCGGTCGTACGTGGGTGGTGAATTCGCCGACGATCTCATAGTGTTCATTCAGTTTGACGGCACCGATCTCGATGATTTCAAAAGGCATGGCGGCCTGGGTTTTGGCATCGACCGGCGTCGCTCGGCTGGCGATGTTCCATTCGAGATCGAAGACAATGTAGTGCATGGGAATCCTTTCAGGGCCGGGCGCATTCGTCTTCTCGCGCGGTCAGGATCCCCAGGGCATGCGGCAGGACAGGCACGATGACCTCGAGACATTCACTGACAGCGCGCGGGCTGCCCGGCAAGTTGATGATCAGGGTGCGGCCGCGGGTCACGGCAACGGCTCGTGACAGCATGGCCCGGTTGGTGAGGGTCAGGCTAAAAGCCCGCATGGCTTCCGGGATGCCAGGTACCAGACGGTCTGCCACATCGAGTGTCGCCTCCGGTGTGATGTCGCGCGGTGAAAGGCCGGTCCCTCCGGTTGTGAGGATCAGGTCAACGCCGCTGTTGTCAGCCCACTGGCGCAGCTGCTCTGCCAGTGCGGCCCGGTCATCTGAAACGATCGCCGTGGCAACGATTTCCCCGACGGATGCGAGTGCGGCCACGATCACCGGACCACTCCTGTCCTCGCGCAAGCCGGCTGCACCTTTGTCGCTGGCGGTTAAAATGGCAATCCGGTACATAGACATGCTGACTCCAGGTTCACAAGGCAAAAAGCAGGCCGGAAGTTCATTGCAAACGGTTCCGGCCAGCCGTTTTTTTCGCTATAATCTACTATTGCACACCAACTTCGAGTCTGTCCAGCTAAATCCCGGGACGGGACATGCGGACCGGCCGGGGCCGGCATTGAAAAGTGCCCGCCTTCCCCTGCGAAAAGGAGTTTGGCCTTTGTTTTATTTTTCCCGCCAGAAAATGGCGTCCATCCTGACCAGACCAGTCATCCTGACATGCTGAAGGTTCTGTCCTTGGCTAAAGCCCAAGCGCTGCTGATGGGCGAACTGGAGCGACTTTTTCTGGATCGAAGCACGTCTGGCAAGATTTCCAGCGAAATGGTCAGCCTGGCTGCAGCCTCAGGCCGGATCTTGGCTGAAGTCATTGTCGCACCAGAGGATGTCCCCGCCTTTGACCGTTCCCAAGTGGATGGCCTGGCAGTCCGGGCTGCTGATACCTATGGTGCCAGCGAAGCTTTACCAGCCATTTTGGATTGGGCTGGCGAGGTCGCGATGGGTCAGGCAGCCTCGCTGCCACTCTTTCCGGGCGCCTGCATGGGCGTTGCCACCGGGGGCATGCTGCCGCCCGGAGCGGATGCCATGGTCATGATTGAAGATGTCGAACAAATCGATGCCGCATCGCGACTGGTCACGCGCAGTGTGTCACCGGGCAGCCATGTAACCCACCGCGGGGATGACACCCGGGCTGGCCAGGTCGTCCTGCCCGCTGGGCGCTGTCTGAAGGCCCAGGAGCTTGGTGCCCTGGCGGCCCTCGGCCTGAGCCAGGTTCGTGTTGTCGCGCAGGTGCGTGTGGGGATCCTTTCTACTGGTGATGAGCTGGTCGCTGCTGGCCAGGCAAGTGCAGACAGCCTGCCAGAAGTTGCGTACAAAGCTGCCGGCCCTGCCCAGGTTCCTCTCGGTACTGTTTATGACGCCAATGGTCCCATGCTGGCTGCAGCTGTCCGGGAAGCTCAAGCTCTGCCAGTCGAATTCGGCATCGTGCGGGATCAGCTGGAAGATCTGACCATCATGTTGCAGACCGCCCTGGAGCAGACCGACCTGGTCTTGATCTCTGGTGGCAGTTCAGCCGGGGCACGTGATTATGTCGAGCGCGCAATCACTGCGGCTGGCCAGCCTGGCGTGCTTTTACACGGCCTGGCCGTCAAGCCGGGCAAACCGACTCTGGCCGGGAT
Source organism: Eubacteriales bacterium (assembly GCA_028684955.1). GTDB lineage: Bacteria > Bacillota > Clostridia > Saccharofermentanales > UBA5734 > UBA5734. Next base: position 12,136 of record JAQUEY010000035.1, on the reverse strand, counting down.
CTGCCAGGGCAAGCTTGTGATCGGCCTGCCGGGCCACCCAGTTGCCGCCTGGTTCATTTTCGAACAGCTGGTGCGGCCGTTGCTTGCAGCCCTGGGGCACCGGACTCCAGTGGCCAGGCCCAAAGTCCGGGCCCGGACTACTAGCCGGATCCCCTCCAACCACGGCCGTGAGGAGTATGTCCTCGTCCGTCTGATGCCTGCTGCAGAGGTGGCTTCTGCCATGCAAACTGGTGCCAGGTCCGCCACTGCCGATGCCATGACGCACCCAGCAGGTCAGCCCATCGCCTGGCTGGCTGAACCTTTGCCGACCCGCTCAGGCCTGATCACTCAGCTTTCGGCCAGTGATGGCTATCTGGTCATCGACCGTGACAGCGAGGGGCTCGAGGCTGGCAGCGAATTCGTTGTGACGTTGCTCCACGAACCAGGCGAGGCCAGTGTCGGGCGCATAGAAGGAGGGCCATTATGGGACAAGCCTATCTGAAAAACACACCGGTCCGGGAGGCCTTGAATGCCTATCTGCCGGTCTTCGGTACACATCCAGCCACAACTGCCGAACAGGTTCCGGTCACCCGGGCTGCAGGCCGGATCACAGCCGAAGCCATCTATGCCCGGCAAAATGTACCGCATTATCTGGCCTGCGCCATGGACGGCATCGCTCTGCGCGCCGCTGACACGTTTGGTGCCAGCGATCTCGAGCCAGCTATCCTGTCCACCAGCCAATTCACGGTGGTCGATACCGGTGATCCGTTACCGGATGGCTGCGATGCCGTCGTCATGGTGGAGGAGATCATCCGGCGCGGTGATCTCACTCTGCTGATGGTCCCGGCTACACCCTGGCAGCATATCCGCCAGATTGGTGAGGACTTTTCAGCCGGTGACATGCTGTTGCCAAGCTACTCCCCTTTGACCCCAGGAGCCCTGGGCACACTGGTTGCCGGGGGAGTCCTGACTGTTCCGGTCCTGCGCCGGCCGACCGTCACCTTGATTCCAACTGGCGATGAAATTGTCGCGCCAGACAGTGATCTGCGGCCTGGCCAGATTGCTGAGTTCAACTCAACGCTTTTTGGCAGCCTGCTGCAAAGCTGGGGGGCCGTGGTCGAAACGACTGCGATCATCCCCGACCAGCTCGATGCCCTGCTGCAGGCGGTCCAGTCGGCCGCATCCTGTTCCGACCTGGTTCTGGTCTTGGCCGGTTCATCTGCAGGCCGTGACGATTACACCACGCAAGTAATCTCAACGTTGGGTGACGTTTTTTGCCATGGCCTGGCCATCCGGCCGGGAAAGCCGGCCATCCTGGGCCGGATCGGATCTGTACCGGTGATCGGTTTGCCGGGCTATCCAGTCTCCGGTCTGGTCGTGCTCGAGGAAATCGTCGCACCCTTGCTGCGCCAGCTATACAAACTGGATATTCCTTTCCGCCCAGCCGTCACCGCTCAGTTGTCCCGCCGGCTGATATCCTCGCTCAAATACCAGGAATACATCCGGGTTCGCCTCAGCCTGGTCAACAGCCGTTATGCCGCAATTCCGCTCGAGCGAGGTGCCGGTCTGGTCTCGAGTTTCCTCAAGGCCGATGGTTGGCTGGTAGTGCCGCAGGACTGCGAGGGTCATGAAGCAGGAGATATGGTCGAGATCCAGTTGCTACGGCCACTTGGCGCCATCGCCAGGACATTGAGCGTGATTGGCAGTCACGATCCGCTGCTAGACGAATGCATGGACCTGCTGGCGCGCGAACCTGACTCCACTGTCGAGCTCAGATCTTCCCACGCCGGCAGTTTCGGTGGCCTGCTGGCTCTGCGCCGCGGCGAGGCTCACCTGGCGGGCATCCATCTGCTAGATGAAGTCAGTGGCGACTACAACCTTGCTGCTGTGGCGAAAAATTTCCAGCGGGGGGAAGTTGTCCTGGTTGAAGGGGTCTATCGCCAGCAAGGCCTGATGGTGGCTGCTGGCAATCCGTTGCAGCTTTCTGGCCTGGCAGATCTGGCCCGCCCGGGCATCCGCTACGTCAACCGCCAGAAGGGGGCTGGCACGCGCCTGCTATTTGACTACCAGCTGCGCCAGCTCGGGTTGGAACCGAACCAGATAGCTGGCTACACACGTGAGGAACTGACTCACACGGCGGTTGCGGCCCAGATCAAGGGCGGCAGTGCCGATGCAGGTCTCGGGATCCTGGCTGCAGCCCGGATTTTTAGCCTCGATTTCATTCCGGTTGCTGAAGAACGTTATGATTTCCTGATCCTGGCATCTGTTTATGAGACCCCTGCTGTCCAGCAGTTCCTGGCGATCCTGCGTTCTTCGTCCTTCCGGGAGCGACTGGAGCGGCTGGGTGGTTACCGGATTGACCAGATCGGACGTGTGCTCAGCCATGCTTGACCAATACGGCCGTTCCATCTCCTACCTGAGGCTCTCGATCACACCGCGCTGCAACCTGAACTGCATCTATTGCCGTCCCGGGCACTGTCCAGCTGGCTATGACCCTTTTGCCCAGACAAGAATCCTGACCGTTGCCGAGATCGACCGCCTGGTCCGTGTCCTGGCCGAGCTGGGAATCAATAAAGTCCGCCTGACTGGCGGAGAGCCGCTGCTGCGCCCCGATCTGGAAAAGATCATCCGCCAGATCAGGCGCCATCCGGAAATCACCGACCTCTCTCTGACCACCAATGGCCAAGACCTTGCCGAACGGGCTGCCGCACTGAAAGAAGCTGGTTTGATGCGGGTCAATATCTCTTTGGACTCCCTGCGGGCCGACCGTTTCGAGAAAATCACGGGTAACGGTTCCCTCGAGCGGGCGCTGGCTGGCATCGACGCCAGCCTGGCCGTGGGCCTTCATCCGGTCAAGCTCAACACGGTCCTGATGCGCGGCGTCAATGATGATGAGCTCGAGCAGCTCTTTGATCTGACGCGAGCAAAGCCACTGGCCTTGCGCCTGATCGAGCTGATGCCGATGAACCAGACAGCCACTGCATCAGATCAATTGGTGACCGGCACAGAGATCCTGCAGCGCTATCCCCAGCTGGAGCGGGTTCCCGACAGCTATCCTGGCCAGCCAGCAGAAGACTATCACTTGCCTGGTTATCTGGGGACGATCGGCCTGATCAGGCCCATTTCCCAGCGCTTTTGCCACGTCTGCAACCGGGTCAGGATCACCGCCGACGGCAAGGTCAAAGGCTGTCTCGGCCAGGATGATGAATACGACCTGCTGCCTTGGCTCGACCAGCCGGATGACACGCTGCTCACCCAGGCCCTCGCCGCTGCGATCCGGGCCAAACCACCCCGCCACCAATTTGAAGCCCACCAAGTGCCCATTCGCAGCATGGACCGAACGGGTGGCTAAGAAGATTAACTCATTGCAGTCAAGCATGCTCAGGCAGGAAGGAAACCATTTTATGACTCGATCCAAGATCGATATGGATGCAGAAAAACCATCTGATCTCCCCCCACCTGTCCTCAGCCATCTGAATGAGCGGGGCGAGGCGCACATGGTCGATGTCGGTGCCAAAGCTGCCACCCTGCGCACAGCCCGGGCCCAGGCGATCGTGCATCTGCAGCCAGCCACCCTGCAGGCGATCCTCGGTGGGCAGCTGCCCAAGGGCGATGTCCTGGCCACGGCGCGGATCGCCGGCATCATGGCGGCCAAAAAAACGTCTGACCTGATTCCCCTCTGCCACCCGCTGGCACTGGAAAAAGTCAGCATCGTTTTCACACCCCAGGGAATGGATCGCCTCCATATTGAATCGCTGGTTCAGCTGACCGGCAAGACCGGGGTCGAAATGGAAGCCATGACAGCCGCCTCCGTCGCCGCCTTGACCTTGTATGACATGGTCAAGGCGATCGACCGTGGCCTGGTCATCGAATCGATTCAAGTGCTCGAAAAAACAGGCGGCAAGTCCGGCCACTATTTGAAAAACAAGGAGACCTGACCATGGCATCCGTTATCGCCATCAACCGCAGTGTGAAAAAGGGTGTACCCAAGGAAGCGATTCCAGAAGGGCATTTCATTGTCGATTTTGGCCTGGAGGGCGATGCCCATGCCGGCAAATGGCACCGGCAGGTCTCCCTGCTCGGCCAGGAAAGCATTAAAAAGATCGAGGAACTGGGCATCGAAGGCCTCTGCACAGGACGGTTCGCCGAAAACCTGACCACCGAAGGGATCACCCTTTACGAGCTACCTGTTGGTACCCAATTTCATGTCGGACCCGTCCTGTTCGAAGTCACCCAGATCGGCAAAGAATGCCACCAGCACTGCGCCATCTACCACCAAGTCGGCGACTGCGTCATGCCCCGCGAAGGCATTTTCGCCCGCGTGCTCGAAGGAGGCACCATCCGACCCGGAGACCTGATTGAACTGAAATAGGTCATTCGTAGATTTCTCTGCGATGACCTACTTCAACAATGACGATGATGACTTTTTCATCTTCAATTATGGCGAGAATTCGATAATCTCCTACCCGATATCGCCATTTGTCATTGAGGTTTCCCTGCAAGGCTTTGCCATGTAATCTAGGATTGTCACAGCCAACAAGCTTAGCTTCGATAAAAGACAGAATCAAAGCAGCTATCTTTTTATCCATTTTTTTAAGCTGCTTGACAGCTGTTCTGGTATATTCAACGCGAAAACTCATAAACCGAGTTCTCGCTTGAGTTCCTCATGGGTCAATCTGGCTTCATGTTGCTCTTTTTTCCACACTTTTTCAAACAGCTCCAGGTCAAACTCATCCTCGATCTTTTCGAGGATCGCCTGGCGAACAAGCGTCGACAAATCCATATGATGCAATTCAGCATATTTTCTGATCAGCAGATCATCATGCTCATTCAGCCTGATCGAAATGGTACTCACGCTCTAGCACCCCCTTATCATGTATTACATTGTAACACAATTCTACCCCTTTTTTATCCGGCTTCGACCATGGGGACGAAGGCTATGGTGTCGTTTTCTTGCAAGGGGGTCGCGAGGCCCTGGAGCTGGCGGATGTGGCGGCCGTTGACCAGGACGAACAGGTCGTCGTGCAGGGGCTGGCCAGTCTGGTCGAGCAGTTGGCTGGCCAGTTGTGCACCATAGGTTGTGCACAGGTGCTGAACAAGCGATGTCACATCGGCCGGGCCGCTGACCGTGCAGCTGCTTGTGCCTGCCAAGTCAATCAAGTGGGCGAAAAATTGTACGTTCATGGATTACCTCGTAGGGTCAGTCTGGTGATGCCCGCAGATCGGGCAGTCGGGGCGGGCAGCAATGGGAACCCGTTGGAAATCAAGCGTCCGGCCGTGGTAATACAACATCTCTCCCTGGAGCGGATCACCCAGCCCGAGCAAGAGGCACAGGGCGAGGTCCGCTTCCAGCGAGCCAATCACGCTGGCGGTAACGCCGAGAGCACCGATCGGAGCGGCAGGCAAGTCCGCGCCTGTTTCAACCACAGGTGCTGCCATTGGATCTTCTTCCACCAGATCAAAACGACAATCGTAGCATGCCGTTTCGCCAGGTCTGTAGACGGCCACCGAGCCGGAGAAACCGCGCACACCGCCGTCTATCCATGGTTTGCCCAACTGATAGCAGGCGCGATTGATCAATCGCCGGGCTCCCCGGTTGTCGACTGCGGCCACGACCAGGTCATGGTCCGGGATCACATGCCGGGCCAGTTCGGTCGTGAAGGTCTGGTCCAGCGCGACAACCTCGATATCCGGGTGGTAAGCCAGAAGGCGTTCCCGGGCGATGGTGGCTTTGGGCTGGCCGATATCGGCCGCTGTGTAGAGAAATTGGCGGTTGAGATTGGATGCCGAGACGGTGTCCTGGTCGACCAGGGTCAGGTGCCCGATACCCGCACCAGCCAGAGCCATCAGGATGGGAGAACCGAGACCACCTGCGCCAATGACCAAAACCCGGCTCTGCTGGAGCCGGGCTTGACCTTGAAGACCAATTTCCGGCAGGATGACCTGCCGGGCATAGAAACCGTCTGTGCCTTTGAACTCAGAATCAGGAAGAATCACCGGACCATCAACCCTGTGCAGCCTTTTCGGTTGCAGGTTTTGCGACTGCTTTTTCCACGCCAGCTTTGGTGGCAGTTTTGACAGCTGCAACCTTGTCAGTGGCAGCCTTTTGCTCAGCTGCGAGGGTCTCCAGAACCGGGTCCGGTTCGCACATCATGTCATTCGCTTTGGCGATGTAGAGTTTCATCATCTGGTTGACGATCGTTTCATCGAGGACGCCATGCATGGTGGGCGTTTCAAAAAAGCGCTTGGGCAGACGGACAGCCTTCTGGCTGAAGCCGTACTTGGCCTTGATGCGCAGTTTCGTGCGCAAGATGCGTTTGCCGATCTGCTCGAGATCTTGTTCCGTCAGATTCCAGCCGATGCTGTTCAAGGCTTCGATGATCGTCTGGTGGTCATAGATTTTGCGGGCGAACATGCACATCCCGATGCCATTGACCATGCAACGGTCATGTTCCTCGAAGAAAATCTTGCTGACCAGATCTTCCGGATTGACTTCCTTGACCGACTGGTCGATCTGGTAGCCGCCATTGTCGAGGTGGGAGTGGCGCGAGGCGACCGCAAAACCGACGGCTGAGGCGTAGCCAGTGTGGTAGCCAGGGGTTTCGTTGCCGGCATAGTGCATGGCAAAGTCAGCGCCTCCATAGATGGAAGAAGCGTACTTGCTGCCTTTGCCCAGATTGCGGTAGAACTTGTTCTTGCCTTTGGACAGATAGCGGATCGCCTTGAGATAGCCTTCGGTATCGCCGAATTTCAGCGGCACAAGGGTGTCACTTTCATCGATCAGGCCGTTCTCGACCGCTTCGGTCGCCCAGCCCAGGCAGACACCGGCGCTGATTGCATCCATGCCGGTTTCTTCGACCTCGTCGATCAGGGCGATGATTTCGTCCGTCGTTTTGATCCCGAGGTAGCTGCCGAGGGCAAACATCAGTTCATAATCATACGGGACGCTGATCGCCTCGTATTCGTGACCTTTGTCAAATTCGCGCCGGTACATGCCAATGTGGATGCAGCCAACCGGGCAGCCGGTGCAGGCCACTTTGCGGACCAGGTTTTTGCGGGCGAACTCTTCGCCAGAAATGTCGTCGGCATGTTCGTATGTCGTCGTCTTGAGATTATAGGTCGGCAGTGAATTGGACACGCTGAGTGAGCGCAGACCGATCGCCGTGCCGGCATCGTGGTACTTCTGCATCATGTCGGTCGTCGTGCATTTCTTGTAGATCTGCTGGTAGACCTTGAAGTAATTTTTCGTGTCGTGGATCGGGATCGAGCGGTCGCCCGTCACCGTCATGGCCTTGAGGTTTTTCGAACCCATGACAGCGCCCAGGCCGAGCCGGCCGAAATGGCGGAACGAATCGACGCAGACGCTGGCAAAAGCAACCTGGTTTTCACCGGCCGGACCGATGCGGATGATGCTGCGCTTACCACCGCCCTCGAGCCTCTCTCGGATCGCCTGGCCCGTCGGCTCGCTGTCGATGCCCCAGAAAGCCCGGGCATCATTGAAGGCAATGTCGTTGTTCTTGATCGAGACAAAAACGGGTTTGCTGGCCTTGCCGGTGATGACAATCGCATCATAGCCGGCCATCAGCATCGTCATCGCCAGGCGGCCGCCAGCATAGGACTCGCCCAGCTCATTGGTCAGCGGCGAACGGAACATGGCGACGGTCTTGGTCAGAACCGGGAACACCCACGTACCCGCACCGATCGCGAAAATGATCGGCTGATCCGGGTGCAAGGCGTCGAGCTCGGGGTGCATGGTTTCCTCGAGCAGCTTGCTGGCGATGCCAACGCCGCCAAGATACGGCATCAGGTCTGCGCGCTGGTCGATCCGGATCTTGCTCGTGTTGAGGTCAATATTGAGGATGCGCATGAATGTTTCGTTGATCATTTTTCACCAGCCTCCACCATCTCCAGACATTTGTGCGGGCAGAACTTGGCACATGAGCCACAATGACGGCAAATGATCGGCTTATTGATGTCATCGTCCCAGAAAACGGCCTGCATGATGCATGCTTTTTCACAACGGTGGCAACCAATGCACAGCTCTGGTTTCAAGAGGACTCCGCCGCCTTCGCGTTTGACCAGGGCACCACTCGGACAGGCCTCCATGCACGCCGGGTCGTCGCATGCGATGCAGACGATCGCGACGAATCGTCCGGTCATGCCGCCCCGGGTCCGGACCTTGATCGCACTCTTCGTATTGGAATGATTTTGCTTGTTGACAATCGAGCAGATGTTCATGCATGTGAAGCAGCCAATGCATTTGTTCATTTCACTGGCCGAAAGATATTTAGCCACAGCCGTTCCCCCTTTTACACCACGATCGACTCACGATCGAATCGACAGACACTCATTTTCGAACCCTATTGCACCTAACAATTGACTATTTCATTGTTATTTTGGGCAGTTCTGACTCCGTAAACGTTTGTGATCAGGTATTGAGAGAATTATATTCAAATTATACCGCCATTTCAACCCTTCCGGTCAGGTTTCTGGCGAAAACAAACCGCAATTTTGACAGAGATTTTTAGAGAATTTGTCACATCGATCAGCTTGTGTCCATTTGGTCCGGATTTCACCTACTTGCCGGCCTGATGGATGGTCCGTATAATGAGCCCAACAGAATCTATCGTCATTCGAGTTGTCCTGCCTAAAGCGTACCTGCCATGGCACACAACCATTGGGCCAGCTGAGAAATCGCCTGACCTCCCGCATTGGAAAGAATGGCTGGCCTGGTTTTTTAAACCGGTCTGCTTTTAATGCGGGCCGGTTTTTTGTATTCCGGCCCAACCGTTGCATGAGCGTAACGGGTAGCGAGTCAGACGGGACAAACGTCGAGACGAAAAAGATCTGGATTTTGGAAGGAGAACGAACCATGAAGAAAAAAAAGCTGCTCTGGATCCTCTCAACGTTGCTGGTCCTGGCACTGGCTGCCAGTTGTGCCGCTGCCCCGGCACCATCTGCTGCAACGACTGTGGCCACCTCAGTTCCTGCAACTGATGCGACCACAACCGCTGCAGCGGAAACGACCGCACTGGCACAGCCCGCCGTCAAAGAGATCATCCTGGCGACCACAACCAGCACCCAGGACAGTGGCCTACTGGACTACCTCATCCCGAAGTTTGAGCAGCAGACCGGCTACGTCATCAAGACGATTGCTGTCGGCACGGGCCAAGCCCTCGAGCTCGGTGCCAAAGGCGAAGCAGATGCCCTTCTAACCCACGCCCCTTCCAGTGAAAAGCCCTTGGTCGACGCAGGGCAGGTCGTCAATTACCAGCTGGTCATGCACAATGACTTCATCGTCGTCGGGCCTCCAGCCGATCCGGCAAAAATCATGGATCTCACCGCCGTGACGGATGCCTTCAAAGCCATCGCTGCACAGGAGGCGACTTTCATTTCCCGGGGAGACAAATCTGGCACACACACCAAGGAACTATCGGTGTGGAAAGCAGCGGGTCTCGAATCCCCCAGTGGCACCTGGTACCAGGAAAGCGGCCAGGGCATGGGCTCGACTTTGACCATCGCCAATGAAAAAGAAGCCTACACCTTGAGTGACCGGGCGACCTATCTGGCCCAGAAAACCAATCTCGAGCTAGAGATCCTCAACCAGGGTTCCAAAGAATTGCTGAATATCTACCACGTCATGCAGGTCAACCCAGAAACCTATCCGATGGTCAACGCCGCAGGAGCCGAAGCTTTTGTGGCTTTCATGATCGACCCCGCCACCCAGGCACTGATCGGTGAATTTGGCGTCGAAGAATTTGGCGAACCCTTGTTCTTCCCCGACGCCCTGAACTAGAACACCTGTGATACGATAAAATGAGTAAACGCGACATGTGATCAGTCAGGAGTGGATGGCCCATCGAACTCATTATCAATGGTCTTACTGAAGCGGTTCGCTTGATTGCCAGTGGTGACGCCGAGATCTTCGGCGTCACCCTTTTGACGCTTCTGGTGTCCGGTCTGGCAACGCTGCTCAGCCTGCTGGTTGGTGTGCCCCTGGGGGTCGTACTGGGGCTGGTCCGTTTCAGGGGCCGCCGGCTGGTGGTCAGCCTGGTCAACACAGGCATGGGGATGCCGCCGGTCGTCGTCGGGCTCTGGGTCAGTATCTTCCTCTGGCGCAGCGGGCCCTTCGGTGCACTGAGGCTAATCTACACCCCAGCTGCGATCATCATCGCCCAGACTTTGATCGCCACCCCGGTGATCACCGGATTCACCATAGCAGCGATCCAGCACCTGACGCCAAAGCTGCGCCTGCAAATCCTGGCTCTGGGAGCATCGCGCTGGCAATTTCTCTGGACGATTCTCAAGGAATCCCGCATCGCCTTGATGGCAGCCGTGATCGCCGGGTTTGGCAGCATCGTGTCGGAAGTCGGCGCCTCCATGATGGTAGGCGGCAACATCAAGGGTTATACCCGGGTTTTGACGACGGCCACATCGATGGAAGTCTCGAAAGGCAATTTCCCGGTAGCAGTCGCCCTCAGCATCATCCTCGTTGCCCTGGCTTTTGGTGTCACTTATCTGTTGACCGTTTTCCAGCAATGGGAACGCAAGGACCGCAATTTAAAGCTCCCGCAGGATCAAGAATTCGCACCTGCTGACAGGCCAGGACCCATTGGCCCTGCTATCCCCAATAACTCAGCAGACGACCAGAAGGAGGCTGTCAAATGACTCCTGATGTCCTGTTGTCGATCAAAAATCTACGCTGGACCCGGGCGGACCGCATCATCCTTGACGTCCCGGATTTTTCGATCCAGCCTAACGAGGTCATTGCCTTGATCGGAGCGAACGGCACCGGGAAAAGCAGTCTCCTGAAAATGCTGGCCTTGCTCGAGAAGCCCGACTCCGGCGAAATCATTTTCAGAAATACTCCGGTCGCTGACCGGACCTTGGCGATCCGGCGCAAAATGGCCATGGTTTTCCAGGAGCCTCTGCTGCTATCCGGTACGGTATTTAAAAATGTTGCCCAGGGGCTGGTTTTCCGCGGCCTGCCCCGATCTGAAATCGCCGACCGCGTTCACGCTGCCCTGAGCGATTTCGGCATTGCGCATCTGGCCAAACGCAACCAGAAATATTTGTCAGGGGGCGAAGCGCAACGCGTCAGCCTTGCCCGGGCGATGGTCGTCGAGCCTGAGATCCTGTTCCTCGATGAACCTTTTGCGGCCCTCGACCTGCCCACCCGCCAGTCGCTGGCTGAAGACATTGGCCGTGTCATCCGACAGCGCGAGATCTCTGCCGTTTTTGTCACCCACAATGCCGAGGAGCTGTCGCTTTTCACGGACCGGATCTGCATCATGGAAAAAGGCCTGATCATCCAGGAAGGCTCACCTGAAGAAATTTTTAACCATCCAGCCAGCCGTGTGGCGGCGCGTCTGGTGGGCGTGGAAAATTGCCTGTCCGGTACCATCCGCGGCCCAGGAGATAGACAAGGTTACCAGAAAATCCAGGTCGGACCGCATCTATGGATCGCCCCAGGACCAGACCTCAAGCCAGGAACACCGGTTGACTTATACGTCCGGCCAGAAGCCATTTTGCCGGCTGCAGATGTCAACAACCCGAACACGTTCTCCGGAAAAATCACCAAAACCATTTCGCTGAGCAGCCAGTATAAAATGGTTATTGAAAGTGGCGTCCAAGTCACGGTCCTGGTGAGTAAGGGCACCCATGCCCTGCACGACGTCAAGCCAGGCCAGGATTTTCAATTTCACGTGCCCCCGGACAGGCTCCATATGGTGGCCAAATAAAAATCCCTGCCGTTTCAACCACCAGGGGCATCATTCGGCAGGGATTGGTTCGTTTATCCAGGTTTTTTTGTTATATACAGCAGTGCGAGGCTGGCTCAGACCGGTCCGTTTGTGCGCAGCGCTTCGATCGCCGCCAGATCCGGCAGGGCCGGGATGGCGCCTTTTTTCGTCGTGGCCAGGGAACCGACGGCATTGGCGAAGTCAAGAAATTCGTCGAGTTCGGCCGGCGTGAGATCGGACGGAGCTTTACCGGACTGGATCAGTTTATAGAGGAAACCACCTGTGAACGCATCGCCAGCGCCCGTGGTGTCGACGACGGCCACATCGTAGGTGGCGCGGCGGGCCGAGCCAAGCTTGTTGTGGGCGTAGGCACCATCCGGACCGAGCGTGATCAGGACGAGCTGGAGACCATAGGT
>JAQUEY010000034.1 GCA_028684955.1 Eubacteriales bacterium | reverse complement strand
TATTCCAAAGTTCCTCAAATCTATGAAAAGCCCTCGGGGCTTGTTTGTTGATTATTGCCATGTTTCATCTGGCGAGGTCATTGTACACCTAGATGGACGTCAGGTCGAGATCATTCACCAGAAATTAACATCATGCTATAATGAGGCCGATCTAAGAACCAGTCTGCTTTGTGCCGGCGAAAAGTGAGGACCTGGATTTGACTTTCTTTTTCTGGAGCTTGTTTTTGTCCACCATCATGAGCCTGGTTGTCCTGGTCATGGTGTTCAGAGCCCTGCGGGTCAATCAAGAGCGGCGCAACCGGATAGCAATGGGTTATCTGGCTCCTGTGGCATTGACCGGGCTGTTCCTGGCTCTGATGCTGTCCCTCACTGTGCCCCGCCTGCTCGATACGGTGAACCTGCTGACCGAAACCTACGCGATCGAAGAAATCCAAGTCGGGCGGCAGAATCTGGGCTGGAACAGCCTGACGGCCAGCGGACGGCGCTATTTCTACAACCAGTGGCAGATCGTGCTGGAGCCTGGCAAACAATACCGGATTGAATACACCCCCAGGAGTGGTTATCTGGTCCGGGCCACCTTGATTGAGACTGCAGTCGTCAATTCCAGGAACCTGGCGATCCAGGATGAGGGTAATGGAGCTGTGCCATGATTGCCCGGACGATCTGTATTGAAAACCCTTCGGGTCTCCATGCTCGCCTGGCGAGCCTTTTTTGTGCCAAAGCCAAGCAGTATCAGAGCCGGATTGTGGTTCGCGCCGGACGCCAGTTCATCTCGGCCCGCAATATCCTGGATATGATGGCCGCGAACATTCGTCAGGGTCAGTCGATCACGATCCATTGTGATGGTGAAGACCAGGATCTGGCCCTCGCAGATCTGACCGCATTCCTTGCCGCTCTGACTGAATAAAACCTAAGTCCGTTCCGTTCACTCCCATCTCGACAAAAATTTCCGGTCCAGTCGATTCACAGGTCACGAAGCCGGCTGGCACAATGTAAGGGCACCGGATTCCCGCGACAGGATCGGGAAGACGGGCTTGAGTCGAGGAGGTCAGGATTTGCCATGGACTTTGAAGAATCAATCCCGAAAAAATCAGCCAGGATGGCACCAGCAGAGCAGACCGGCTTTTTTATTGCAGCCTCGGATTTTGATTTGCTCGATCATGTCTCACGCATGATCAAACGACAGGGCATGGTCGGCATGATGGATACGGCTGGCCGGATGCAATATCTGGTGGACGGACGCAAAGGTACGCCGCTGGCAGCCCGGCGCATTCTGGATACCACTCAAAAACTGGTCCGCGACATGATGCTGGACCCCGACGAGCTCAAACCCTTGCGGGTGCTGGCGGTCGATGAGGTCCTGCGGCGCTGGCAATTGATGCCCCGCCTCAAAGGCTATCGCTACTTGCGCTACATTTTGATTGTTGCCGCCGGCAATGACCGGTTGCTTCGTCCTGTTGGCAAAATGCTCTATCCACTGGTGTCTGAGGCTTTCAAGGTACCTGTCAGCCAGATTGAGCGCGACATCCGCTACTGTCTCAGATCGAAAGGCCGGCCAGGGCCCATGGCCTCCAATACAGCGGCTATCAGCATCATGGGCGACGAGGTGACCGATCTGGTCATCCAGTGGACACGGCAAATAAAACCGCCCATGGTCGCCGAAACAACCATGGGCAGCTATCAGGTGCCTGAGGAGTAAACTCCACAAAGATCAGGTGGGAGCCACCTGTCAAGCAACGGGACTGTCAGCCGTTGACTTTGTCCTTGAGGCCTTTTCCTGCTTTAAAAACAGGGGCTTTGGACTCAGGGATCTTGATCTCCTGTTTGGTGCTGGGGTTGCGACCCTTGCGGGCAGCACGCTTTCTGACTTCAAAGGTTCCAAAACCAACAAGCACGACTTTGTCTTCCTTGGACAACGCATCCGAAATGGAGTCAAGGACGGCAGTGATGGCATTTTCGCTGTCCTTTTTGCTCAGCTTAGTTGATTTAGCGACGGCATCGATCAGGTCAGTCTTGTTCATTTGGAGCCTCCTTCAGGCAGTTTTTACTCCTGATATTATCGTACGCAATGAATTCCAGTGTCAAGTCATCACCAGGTTTTTTCCGGACCAAATGAACATAATTTACATGAAGATCTGGAAAAAATGCGCCATTTTTGGTCAGGACTGACAAAAGGCAGGTCATCCGCTATAATACTGTGTTGCACGATCCAGAAGAGTCCCCTTGCGGATCCTTTCCAGAAATGACGCCAGCAGATGCGGCGCTTGCCCTGATGAGGTGGAAAAGAACATGTCCAGACAAATTGAATGCCAGAAGGTCACGGATGCTGTCGCTTTGTTGTGCCAGCAAGCCAACATGGAACTGAGCCCGGATATCCAGCATGCCCTCGAAGCAGCACGCCGGTCAGAGCCTTCACCGGCTGGCCAGGCCATCCTCGAGGATCTGATCGAGAATGCGGCCCTGGCCCGGCAGAAGCGCTTGGCGATCTGCCAGGACACCGGCATGGCTGTCGTTTTTGTCCGGATCGGCCAGGAGGTGCAGGTTGTGGGCGGGTCCCTGACCGAAGCCATCCATGCCGGGGTGGCCAAAGGTTACCGCGAGGGCTATCTGCGCGCATCTGTCGTCGCAGATCCGCTGCTGAGAGTCAACACCGGTGACAATACGCCAGCAGTGATCCATTACGACATCGTACCTGGTGATGAACTGGAGATAACGGTCGCCCCCAAAGGCTTTGGCAGTGAGAACATGTCTGCTGTCAAAATGTTCAGCCCTTCGGCAGGGATCGAAGGAGTGCGCCAGTTCATCCTGGACACGATCCGCGCAGCCGGACCCAATCCCTGCCCACCCATCATCGTGGGCGTCGGGCTGGGTGGCACGCTGGAGAAAGTGACCGAACTGGCCAAGGAAGCCTTGTTGCGCCCGGTCGGCAGCGCCAATCCCAAACCGCACCTGCATCAGCTGGAACAAGAACTACTTGCCGCTGCCAACGCCACCGGGATCGGTCCGGGTGGCCTGGGCGGCCGGATGACTGCATTGGCTATCCATGTCGAAGCGTATCCAACGCATATCGCTGGCCTGCCTGTGGCAGTCAACATGAGCTGTCATGCCACCCGGCATGCTTCGCTGAATCTGTAACCTGATCCAGCATGGAAACTGTCACGGAACGGAGCACATACTATGGAGCGGATCCATCTTAAACTACCCTTGGACCGGGAGACGGTCCTGTCCCTTACAGCCGGAGACCTGCTTTCTTTGTCAGGAGTCCTGTACACAGCCCGGGATGCAGCTCATAAACGACTGATTGAGGCCCTTGACCAGAACCAGCCACTGCCACTGGAACTTTCTGGCCAGACCCTTTATTATGCAGGGCCGTGTCCCGCCCGTCCGGGCTTTCCGGTCGGTTCAGCTGGACCGACCACCAGCGGCCGCATGGATGCCTATGCTCCGCGCCTGATCGAAAAGGGTCTGGTTGGAATGATCGGCAAGGGTGCCCGTTCACCAGAAGTCATTGCAGCGATGAAACAGTACGGCGCGATTTACCTCGGAGCAACAGGTGGTGCTGGAGCTCTTCTGGCCCAGCGGATAAAAAAAGCTGAGGTCATCGCTTATGACGATCTCGGGGCCGAAGCCATCCGCCGGCTCGAGGTCGAGGACTTTCCAGTCGTGGTCCTGATTGATACGAGAGGTAACAATCTCTATGAAAGCGGACCGGCTGCCTGGGCTGGGCCGGTTGCCAGCGAGCCGTCGGCTGGTGTAAAATGACGGCGTGCACGAAGCACAGGAGGATAACCCATGGAAATTACCAAAGATATGATCATTTCGGATGTGCTGAACCTTGACCGGGGCACCGTGCCGATTTTCTTCAAAAATGGCCTGCATTGCCTCGGCTGTGCGATGGCCTCGGGCGAAACCATTGAAGAAGCCTGCATGGTACACGGTCTTGATGTTGAGAAGCTGCTTTTTGAGTTGAACAGCTTCTTCGAAGTCAGGGATTTACCGGAAGCTTCATTTTAAGTTTGTCCGACCGATATCAGCAGACAAATCCCTTCGTCCTCTGGCCGGAGGGATTTTTCCTACCCTGACAGGCAAGAACAGGTCGATCCATCAGATTCTGGAGAGTATGCATGGTGCGTGAACATAGAAGCCTGATCCTGGTCCTGTTCTTTTTCCTGATTTTGCTGATCGTTGGAACGGCTGGCTATGTGGTGCTGCTCCAGGTCAGCATCCTGGATGCTTTCTACATGACGGTGATCACGATCGCCACGGTCGGATTCCGCGAGGTTGCCGAACTATCCGATGCAGCCAAGATTTTCACTGTGTTCATCATCTTCGCTGGGCTGGGGTTTGTTGGGTATGCACTGACCAGCCTGGTGGCATTCCTGACGGAGGGCCAGCTCCAGACTGTCTGGCGGAGGCGTCGCATGGATAACCGGATCAGAGCATTGCACAAACACTACATTGTCTGTGGCGCAGGCGAGACCGCCCAGAACGTCATGGCTCAGCTTTCAGCCGGCAAGGTTCCTTTTGTTGTTGTTGATCTAAGAGAAGAAAAAATCCACGAATTTCACAACCGGGGTATTTTAGCCATCCATGGTGATCCGACCCATGAATCTGCGCTGGAGCAAGCCAACATCCACAACGCAGAGGGCCTGATCTGTGCGCTGTCGTCGGATACGGAAAACGTATTCACCATCCTGACCGCTCGCTACCTCAACCCCAAACTCTACATCATTTCCCGGGCGATCGAGCCCCATGCCCATGAAAAGCTGCGCATGGCCGGGGCCGACCGGACGATTTCGCCCAATGAAATTGGTGGCCGGCGCATGGCAGCCATGGTCTTGCGGCCATCGATTTTTTCGTTCCTGGATGTCGTGACCTATGCCGGAGATGAGGTTTTCAATCTGGAGGAGGTTCTTCTGGGCGAGGCTTCCGAGCTCAACGGCAAAACCCTTCGTGAGGCCAGGATACCCGAGCTTACAGGTCTGATTGTCATGGCGATCAAGAAATCCGGCAGCCGGACCATGGTTTTCAACCCTCAGGCCAGTGAAACCATCGCGACAGGGGACTCCCTGATCGTCCTGGGCAATCCGGAAAACGTCGACAAGTTGAAAACTTTGGCTAAGGATGAAGGGATTCGCCTTCACCTTTGACAGTCATTTCGGCAAGGTGTAGCCTTGACCCCAGAGCCAGTCATACTGGAGCCATTCATACGTCTTGAGCAAGTCCTCGCGGGACAGGCTTGAGGCGCTTTTTTCTGTGATCAGAACCGCCTGGTCCGCTTGGACTGCCTGGTCTGACCGGGCCAGATCCAGGACCAGGTGCTGCAGCTCGGGCAACGGCAGGCCGGCCGCCTCGAGAAGCCTGGCCCCCAGGACATTGAATCCAGGCCATTGCCCTTGAACCGTGCGGTCCAGAGCAAGATTGGCTGGCAACCCGATGTGTTGGGCAGACTGGTTGGCATGGTAGAAAACCGGAACCTGGTACAGGGCGGGGTCTTGGGGCGAAGCTGCCATCCCGGCGTCCACCATGATGCGATAGCCTGAATGCTCGCCGATCCCCGGCAGGTGGTCGCCAAATGCCAGAAGCAGGACAGGCCGGTCCAGCTGTTCGATGTGCTGGCACAAGCTCTGGTACAGCTTAGCCGAGTCACGGACCCCCTGGGTGTAGTTGATGACAGCCTGGCGATCGCCTTCAGACAGGTTCAAGTTTGCCGGAAATTGCGGACAGACCTGGGGCTCGATCTCGTCTGGTGCGTAGCGCTGCGGTGCATAGGGACCGTGGTTTTGCATCGTCAGGGTGTAGATCAACTGGGGATTCTCGTTTTGGTGCAGTTGGGCGAGGATGGGCTCAAGCAGTGCTTCGTCAGCCACATACCACCCTTTTTGGCGGGCATATCCTTGTTCGGTCAGTTCTTCGAGTCCATTGAATTGCTCAAAACCGAGCAGCGGATAGACTTTGTCGCGATCGTAAAAGGTGCGGGTATAGCTGTGGATGGCTGTCGTCTGATAACCCAGCTGCCTCAAGTGCGCAGGCAGGGCAGGCAGGGGATGGGTGATTTTAATGAACGGGCAGGCTGAATCGTGAAGCAGCGCAATGGACAGTCCAGTCAGGAATTCAAATTCTGAGTTGGCTGTCAGTCCGGCAAAGCAACTGGCTGTGACATCGCCGGCATAATCGGTCCGTAACGCCTGTAAGGGGTCGGCGGAGAATTCCAGCCCGGGGATGCGGGTGATATCCCACAGTGCCTCAACTGCCAGGACGATAAGGGTTGGTTTTTCCGGACTCGGTGCGGGCGTTGGCCCTTGATTGGCAGGTGTGCATGTGATTTTTGGGGCAAAGGTCATCAGGCGGCTCTGGATGAGTTCAGCTTTTTCCGGGGTGTAGACGTCAGGTGCGTCCTGGTCGATCGCCACCAGATGGATGTGCGCAAAAAAAGCCAGCCAAGTGCCATGCAGGCGAACATTCTGAGTGTAGTCCTGGCTCGATATAACCGGCAGCCGGAGCCATTTGCGGATTCCTGGATTCTGAACCCAGTGGCCATAGCGCCAGAACAGGACCAGAAGACCGGTACCGGCCAAGGCAGCCAGGATCCGGCCTATAACAGCTCCTTGACCGACCAGGAAGATCCCGCCACTCGCAAGAACAATCAGGCCGTTTCCCAGCACCTGACCCAGGAGCATTGGCAGGAAAAAAGCGGGCCGGATGTAATGGCCGATCAGCTCACGGAACTTACCCGGATCGCTGGTCTTGAACAAGTCTGACCAGAGGAAATGCGTCAGAGCAGTCTCATATTTGACTTGATCAGCCTTGGCCACGACATAGACGAGGAAATAGCCCAAGGTGAAACCGGGCCAGAAGCGATTGGTCAGGGCTGTGATCAAGAGTGGAATGGCTGAGACAGCTGGGATAGAAAGCAGGAAGACAGGAAACTGGCGCCGCATCCAGCGAATAGCACCCTCCAGGGTGCCCGTTGCGACCCATTGGGCCGAAAAAACCGATATCAAGGCGGTGAAAATAAGGAAAAGCACTGTCAGGGGCAAAGGTGTTAAGCCGGTGGTGGCCAGGTGTAGCATCATCACGTTGATAGAACCTCGCAGGTGGACTAGTGTACCTGTCCATTCTGATTTAGCTGTGAAGTCCTGTCAACGGAAATAGGGAGTATACGGCACGCTGAGGTGGCGTACGAGGTTGTCGCGCTGGGCGCCCCCCGCTGTGGTACAGTGATGTCGTGCGAAGCGAGGTTGTGCATAGTGGGAACCATTCTCGAAAACGTTTCCAAGTTTACATCAAAAGATGGCTTGTTTTGGATAGTTTATTGGTGACTTTTGGCCATAATGGTCAGACTGAAACTATGATATCCCGGAAAAGGAGCATTAAATACTCAAAAAAGTTGCCTAAATGAGCGGATTTGGATTGCATACAATGTCCTTTTCGCTATAATGGATGTGTTGGTAACATACGTGACAAATACCGGCCTGTTTGCATGGCCGTCCGCTATTTGCCACATCGTAAGGTGAGGGAGAGCATGAAATCAATATCCAACCAGAACCGCGTTAAAGTAACAGTCAACGGCCGTGAGATGGAGGTCTATGACAATCTGACCATCTTGCAGTCCTTGCTGCAGGAAGACATCAACATTCCGCATTTATGTTATGACATCCGCCTGGACCGGGCCAATGGCAATTGCGGCCTGTGTGTCGTTGAGCTCGGCGAAAAGGGCAAAGAACGTGATGTCAAGGCTTGTCAGACCCCGATCAAGGAAGGTATGGTGATCACCACCAACAGCCCCAAGCTGGAAGGCTACCGCCGGATCCGCCTGGAGCAGTTGCTGAGCGACCACAATGCCGACTGCGTCGCCCCTTGTGTCCAGACCTGCCCGGCCAATATCGATATCCAGGGCTATTTGGCCCAGGTCAGCAATGGTAATTACGAAGCCGCTGTCCGTATCATCAAGGACAAAAATCCTTTCCCGATCGTTTGCGGCCGCGTCTGCCCACATCCTTGCGAGGCCCAGTGCCGCCGTAGTCTGGTCGATTCACCGGTCGCCATCAACCATGTCAAACGTTTCGCTGCTGACTGGGACATGGCCCGCGAGCAAGCCTGGTTACCTTCCAAAGCCGATTTGACGGGCAAGAAAGTGGCTGTCGTCGGTGCTGGCCCGTCCGGTCTGGCAGCTGCCTACTACAGCGCGATCAATGGCCATGAAGTCACCGTTTTCGAACGCCAGCAATTTGCCGGCGGTATGATGCGCTACGGTATTCCGGAATATCGCCTGCCCAAGGCCACGTTGGACAAGGAAATCAACATCATGCGCTCGCTGGGGGTCAAGATCGTCACTGGAAAAACCCTCGGTACCCACATCAGCCTTGAAGACCTGCACAAAGATTTTGATGCGGTTTATCTGGCGATTGGTTCCTGGCGTGCCACGCCGATGTCGATCGAAGGCGAAAACCTCGCGGGAGTCATGCTCGGTATCAATTACCTCGAGCAGGTCACGCACGGCCGTGAAATCGATCTTGGCGATACAGTTATTGTCGGTGGCGGCAACACTGCCATTGACTGCGCCCGCACCGCCCTCCGCAAAGGTGCAAAATCCGTCAAGCTGGTTTACCGCCGCACTCAGGAAGAAATGCCTGCCGAAGCCTACGAAGTCGAAGAAGCCCTGCATGAAGGTATCGAAATGATCTTCCTGATGGCTCCGACCAAGATCACCGCGGGTGACAATGGCAAGAAAAACCTCGAGTGCATCCGCATGCAACTCGGTGAACCGGACCGTTCCGGACGTCGCCGCCCGGTACCGATCGAAGGTAGCGAAACCATCATTGAAGCCGACACCATCATTGGCGCCATCGGCCAGAGCACCAATACGCAGTTCCTTTACAACGATTTGCCGGTCAAACTCAATAAATGGGGCGACATCGAAATCAACGGCAAGACCTCGCAGACCTCTGAAGACAACATCTTCGCCGGGGGTGACTGCGTCACCGGTCCAGCTACCGTTATCCAGGCGGTTGCTGCCGGTCGCCGCGCTGCGGATGCCATGCACAGCTACCTCAACATCGGCTATGTCCGCGAGTCCAATGTTGACTACAGCTGCAGCCGCGGCTCCATGGAAGACCTGCCGCGATGGGAATTCGAAGAACGGCCGAAATTCCGCCGGGCAGCCATGCCTGCAATCACGATCGAAGCCAGAAAAGACAACTTTGACGAAGTCGAACTCGGCCTGTCCGAGGAAGCCGCTGTCACCGAGGCTCGCCGCTGTCTCAAATGTGGCTGTGCGGAGCGCTATGACTGCAATCTCCGTAATGAGGCCACTAACCATGGGATCGAATATCGCGAGCCGGTGCACGATCGCCCCTACATTCCGATCGTCGAAGACCATCCGTTCATCATCCGTGACCACAACAAGTGCATTTCCTGTGGCCGCTGCATCGCTGCCTGTGCCGAAATCGAAGGCCCGGACATCCTGACGTTCTACATCAAGCAGGGGCGCCAACTGGTCGGAACTAAGAGTGGCCTGCCCTTAGATCAGACCGACTGCGTCAGCTGCGGCCAGTGTGTCAACGCCTGCCCCTGCGGTGCCCTCGACTACAAGCGTGAACGCGACCGTGTCTTCAGGGCCATCCACAATCCGAAAAAGACTGTCGTTGCTTTCGTGGCACCGGCTGTGCGCAGCGTCATTTCCCAGCATTACGGCAAGACGTTCAACGAAGCTGCTCCATTCACAGCAGGCATGCTCAAAAGCCTCGGATTTGACAAGGTCTTTGACTTCACTTTTGCAGCTGACCTGACGATCGTCGAGGAAACAACCGAGTTCCTCAATCGTGTCAACAGCGGGGGCGTGATGCCCCAGTTCACATCCTGCTGTCCTGGCTGGGTCAACCTCGTCGAGCGACGCTATCCTGAGCTGATCCCACACCTGTCAACAGCCAAGAGCCCACAGCAGATGATGGGTGCCACGGTCAAGAATCATTTTGGCAAGATGGCTGGCATCGACCGCAAGGATCTGTTTGTCGTTTCAGTCGTTCCCTGTCTGGCCAAGAAATACGAAGCAGCCCGGCCGGAATTTGCCGTCGGCAAAAACCGGGATGTGGACGCCGTCCTGACCACAACCGAACTTCTAGAGATGAAACATCAGGCTCGCATCGATGCTTCGGAGATCGTGCCGTGCGAATTTGACGAACCGTACAAGCAGGTCACCGGTGCGGGGATCCTGTTTGGCGCGTCTGGTGGTGTCGCCGAGGCAGCCCTGCGCATGGCCGTTGAGAAACTGACCAACAAACCGCTGACTGAACACCTCGATTTCGAAACCATCCGTGGTTTTGAGGGCGTTAAAGAAGCCACCATCGATGCGGATGGCACGAATGTCCGGGTCGCGGTTATCTCTGGCCTGCACAATGCCGAGCCAATCATCCACAAGATCATTCAGGGCGTCGATGTCGGCTACGACCTGATCGAAGTCATGGCTTGCCCGGGCGGCTGTATCTGCGGTGCCGGTCACCCCGTTCCGGAGAAAATCGACGCGCTTGACAATCGCCAGGCTGTCCTGATCAACATCGACAAGACCTCAACCTACAGAAAATCCCAGGAAAATCCCGACATCTTGCGCTTGTATGACGAGTTCTATGGCGAACCGAATTCCGAGCTGGCTCACGAATTGCTCCACACCCATTACCACGCCCGTCTCGGCGACGGAGTCACCAGCATGGTTCGAAACAAGGGCAATTCGGCTTTCATGACCCATGAACTGACCGTCTGTTTCTGCGATACCTGTGCTGCCAAAGGTTCGCGCGATAAGTACAACAGCTTGCTGGCCCAGGTGGCCAAGGACAAGATGGATTCTTTCATCGATGTCAAGGCCATCCGCCTCAAGGGCAATCATCCGACTCAGGACATCTACATGACCCTCGATGGCCTGACTGTCGATGACGCCAAACTCCAGCTGGAGCTTCGGAAATTCAAGAAAGAAAAAACCATCGTTCATCAGGTATAATGATTCCGCACAGGGCGCGGCCAGCCGCGAAAGGCAAATCAGCCGCGCCCTTCCGAGGGAATCATGGAAAAACCTGACACCAGCCGCTTTACACCCCGTTCATTGACCCTGTCCCTGATTGTCGTCGTGATGGTCTACTTTGTACTTAGTCACGCGGCAGACGTCGTGACCTATCTGGAAAACTTTCTCGCTGTGGCCATGCCCCTGCTTGTGGGCATGGCCATTGCTTATCTCCTGAACCTGCCGATGCGGACCATTGAACGATTGATTGGCCACATTCGACCGGTCCACAACCGCCCGGGTCGCTGGCTGCGCCCGGTCAGCCTGGTCCTGACTCTGTTCGTGACCTTTCTGGTCCTGGCTGCGATCCTGGCTCTGGTTGTGCCTCAGGTGATTGCCAGCCTGTCGGATCTCTCCAGCCGCCTGCCCGGGCTTCTGGCTGGGACTCAGGCTTGGATCAACCAGACCACGGCTGACAACCCCTGGCTCAATGACCTGGCCAATTCCCTCAAACTCAGCTCAAATGACCTTCGTGACTGGGCCTTGACTTTGCTGCAAGGGCAGGGAGGCAGCTGGCTCAACTCGACGGTCAACTGGCTGGCCTCGGCTTTTGGCTGGGTTGTCTCACTCATCCTCAGCTTGATTTTTGCCATCTATTTGCTGCTGGCCAAGGAAAAACTGCAGCGTCAAAGCCAAAGACTTCTGGACGCCCTTGTCAGCGCCAGGGCAAGTAGCAAGATCCGCGCCATCCTGGCCTTGACCCACCAGACCTTCAGCGCCTTTTTTGCCGGACAGTTCCTGGAAGCCATCATCCTGGGCACTATTTTCCTTCTGATCCTGGCTGTCTTCCAGTTCCCCTATGCGCTCTTGATTGCGGTCCTGATCGCCGTCATGGCACTGATCCCAATGGTCGGCGCCTACATTGCGTTCTTCGTTGGCGCTTTTCTCATTCTCTTGATCAATCCCTGGCAGGCATTGGCGTTCAGTATTTTGTTCCTGGTGATCCAGCAACTGGAAAATAACCTGATCTATCCTCGGGTGGTTGGCAGTTCGATTGGTCTGCCAGCCCTGTGGGTCCTGATTGCCGTCGTGCTAGGCGGCGGTCTGTTGGGTGTGCTGGGCATGATCCTGTTCATTCCGCTGACTTCCGTGGTTTATAACTTGGTCCGGCACTGGGTGACACAAAAGGAAATTGCGCGCCAGTCTGCGCAAAAAAGTGCCGCGGCCCCCGAAGCGGCACACGGCACGAAAGATTAGAAAATCAGCTGTCTAGGCGCTTAAAATACCAGAATTCCGAGGGTGCTCAAAGCACCTGGGTTCTGAGGCGCTTAGAATACCAGAATTCCGAGGGTGCTCAAAGCACCTGGGTTCTGAGGCGCTTAGAATACCAGAATTCCGAGGTGCTCTAGGAGGATTTTCAGGCCGATCAGGATCAGGACGCTGCCACCGGCAATTTCGGCTTTGTTTTTCAGTGCAAGTCCGAAACGATTGCCGATCACGACCCCGAAGAACGAGAGGATTAGGGTGGTCATGCCGATGAAATTGACTGCCGGCAGGATGTCAACGGCCAGGAAGGCGAAGGTGATCCCAACCGCCAGGGCATCGATGCTGGTCGCGATGGCCAGGACTGTCAATTCCCTCAGGTCGAGCTTGATTTCGCAATGCGGATCATCGGCGTCTTTTTTAAAGGCCTCATGGATCATCTTGCCACCGATCAGGGCGAGCAGGACAAAGGCCAGCCAATGGTCGATGCTGATGATATAGACGGAAAACTGGCGTCCCAAAAGCCAGCCCAGAAGCGGCATGCCTCCCTGGAAGAAGCCGAAAAAGGCTGCAATGGTCAGTCCCTGGCGATAATCCAGCCGCTTCATGCACATTCCTTTGCACAGGGCAACGGCAAAGGCATCCATGGACAAACTGACCGCGATCAGGAAAAGTTCCAGCAAGGTCATGGCGTCAGCGTCCTGCCTTCCTGGCTTTCAAGGTTTTCATGGCATCAACCACGATCTGGTGATCATCGATGTGGTTGGGCAGACCGGAAATGCAGATCGATCCAATCATGCCAGTGCCTGCGAGCACGATCGGGAAACCGCCGCCATAGGCTGCGTAGTCATCTGGATCGAGTTTGCGGTCAGGTATCGTTTTGCCCGACATCTCCAGCCAATTCATGAAACGCAAGGATGACATGGCCATCAAATCGACCGAATTGCGCTTGCGCTGGAGCCAGAGCTCACTATCCAGAAGCGATCCATCCGTAAAATGGCGGAAAACCACCAGACCGTTGATAGTGATTTCAACGGCGACGGGATCTGGATAGGCTTTGGCCTGCTCGAGCATCAGAAGTCCCAAAGCCAAGGCATCGGCACGGGAAAATGATGAAAAAACGAGTTCTTTCTCCTGTACTGACAGGCGCTGGTATTCAGCATAAGCTGCTTCGTTGACAATTTTCATATTCGAAATGGACCTCCAGTTGAGCACATAAGTGACTCGATTATAGCACAGCAACCTCTCCTGTTTCAGCGGGAATCTCCCGATGCTGTTTGATCTTGACGGCCTTCAGTTTGGGCAGAATGATCGAACCCTTTTCCAATCGGATATTGTTGTTGACCCAGTTGGTCGTATAGCTTTTTCGATGACTCTTTTTGGATTTGAATTGGGGGAACCCGGCTGCCTGCTCGCGAAAGAAATGTTGATAGGCCTTGTTCAAGTTAAGCTGGGCATTGGCCAGGGCCAGGCTGTCCACTTCCTTGAGCCATTCAAATTCTTTCTGAACTTGAATGCCTTGTTCAATGTCTTTCCCCCTGCGTTTCAATGTATTGCCGGATGACTTCGATCGGCGCACCGCCGGTCGTCAGCAAGCAATAACTTCGGGACCAGAAATACTCTTGCCAAAGCTTACTGCGGATCTCAGGAAACTCCTTTTTCAGCAACCTTGAACTGGCACTTTTATAGGCATTGATAAATTTGGATAGTTCGCTGTGGGGCTGGGCTTTGAACAGGATCTGGACATGATCGTGGTCGTGATTCCATTCCAGAAGCGTCATCTTGTAACTGGGAGCTATGTACTCGAAAATCTCTCTGGCCCGTAAGGACACAGCGTCATCAATCACGTTCCTTCTGTATTTGATGACGAGAACCAGGTGATAATATAATAGGAACACTGAGTGGTTATTATCGTCTAACTGCATTGTAATAACCTCATAGGTGCTTTCACTACTGAATATATTGTACCCCTTCGGAGCTGCCCTATCTACCGAACTTGCAGTGAATCCGACTATTGATTATTGCTATTCAGACTATTGATTTTGACTGCCGATTCATCCCCCACCTTCGCACTCGCTTTGCGAGTATGCGGAAGCTTAGAGGAGGGGGACTTCTCGGCTTTTAGATGTTAAAATCAAGAAAAGACTGGGGCAGGATTTGGCAACGACCGCCAAATTTCCAGGCACCTGACCCCAGTGACTGTATGCCGGAAATTTTTCTTATGGTGGGAGGCTGCGAATGGATTCTTTTGAGAAACTGGGTGCATTTTACCTGGGCAGACCCTGTGATCCTGAGACACTATCACCCCAGGAAGGCTATCTGCTCTACGATGCCAAGGATTTGACCACCCACGCCGTCTGTGTTGGCATGACCGGCAGTGGTAAGACCGGTTTGTGTATCAGTCTTTTGGAAGAAGCCGCCCTCGACCAGGTGCCAGCGATCATCATCGATCCCAAAGGTGACATGGCCAATTTGCTCCTGACCTTCCCGGACTTGGATGCTGAGGATTTTTTGCCTTGGGTGCAGGCCGCCGATGCCAAGCGCAAAGGCCAGACCATTGAAGCTTACGCACAGAGCCAGGCCAGCCTGTGGCGCCAGGGCCTCCAGGACTGGGGCCAGGACGGCGAGCGGATCCGCCGGCTGCAGCAAGCCGCCGAGTTTGCCCTCTACACCCCGGGCAGTACGGCTGCGACACCTGTTTCGATCCTTGAGTCCTTTGCAGCACCAGCACCGGCCATTCTGGCAGATGAAGAGCTGTTGCGCGAGCAGGCTGCCGGAGCTGCCGCCAGTCTGCTCGGCCTTCTGGGTCTGGATGCCGATCCCGTGAAAAGCCGCGACCATATCCTGCTGACCACGATCTTGCTTCACGACTGGCAACAGGGACAGGATCTCGATCTTGCGGGCTTGATTGCCCGGATTCAGACACCACCTTTCAGCCAGATGGGCATCTTGCCACTCGATACGTTCTATCCATCCCAGGATCGTCTCGCATTGGCCCTCCAGTTCAACAACCTCCTTGCCTCACCGTCTTTTGCCAGCTGGCTCCAGGGAGAAGCACTCGATTTGGACCGCATCTTATACTCGGCAACTGGTAAACCCAGGATGGCCATTTTCTCAATCGCCCATCTCAGTGAGACCGAACGCCAGTTTTTTGTCACGTTGATCCTCAATCAGACGATCAGCTGGATGCGACGCCAGTCGGGATCCAACAGCCTGCGGGCGATCCTGTATATGGATGAAATCTACGGTTATTTCCCGCCAGTGGCCAATCCACCAGCCAAGGCCCCGCTCCTGACCTTGCTTAAACAAGCCCGGGCCTACGGCCTTGGCGTTGTCCTGACGACCCAGAACCCGGTCGATCTCGACTACAAAGGCTTGTCCAACACCGGGACCTGGTTCATCGGCCGGCTCCAGACTGAGCGCGACAAGCTCCGGGTGCTGGAAGGACTCGAAGGTGCCTCGGCTGCCCAGGGCCAAGCTTTCGACAGGGCCCGGATGGAACAGATCCTTTCCGGTCTTGGCAACCGGATCTTCCTGCTGCACAACGTCCATGAAGAAGAGCCGCAATTGTTCCAGACCCGCTGGGCGATGTCCTATCTGTGTGGGCCGCTGACCCGGCCGCAACTGCAGCACCTGAGCCAGTCCCCGGCTGCTGCGGCCAACTCGCAATCTAAGGTGACAGCCGCCGCAAGCGCCCCTGCCGTTACGGCTACCACGGCTGCCGTTACGGCTACCACGGCTGCCGTTACGGCTACCATGGCTGCCGTTGTGCCGCCCCTGCTGCCTCAGGGGATCCAGCAAGCCTATTTGCCGCTGCGTACCAGGCCTGACAGCACAGATAATCTGGTCTATCAGCCGATGCTTCTCGGTCAATCCCAGGTCTTGTTCAAGACGGACAAGCACGGCTCTGTCCAGACCCGTGATGTAACCACCCTGGTTCCTGTGCAAGATGCTCTGGTAGCGGTCGACTGGGGCCAGGCTGAACCGATCGACATCCCGATAGCAGATCTCGAACAGGCTCCCGAGACGGGACTGTCCTTTGCCCATTTGCCGGCTGCGGCTGCCAAGGCAAGCAGCTACACGGCTTGGGAACGTGATTTGAAGCAATGGCTGTACCAGACCAGCGAACTTGAAATCCTGCAGTGTCCGGCCTTAAAGCTGAACGCTGAACCTGGCGAAGCTGAGCGCGATTTCAAGATCCGCCTGACTGTGGCGGCCCACGAAGCCCGGGATGTGGCCATTGACCAGATGCGCCGGAAATACGCGGTCAAGATCTCATCCCTTGAGGAAAAAATCCGCAAGGCTGAGCAAGCGGTGGACCGTGAACAGCAACAGGCTCGCCAGCAGCACATGCAGACAGCGATTTCGATCGGCGCGACGCTCTTGAGCGCCTTCATGGGTAAAAAGAAAGTCAGCACATCCTCCCTCGGACGGGCGACCACCGCAGCCAGAGGTGCCAGTCGGGCGATGAAAGAGCAGGGTGACATTTCCCGCTCCAAAGAATCGGTCGAAGTCTACCGCCAGGATCTTGCCGATCTACAGCAGGCTGTGGACGCCGAAGTCGCCGATCTTGCGGTGCGCTATGATCCAGATCGCCTGGAAATCACCCGCACTCTGGTCCGGCCAACCAAGCAGAACATTCAAGTTCAGGCACTGGTCCTGGCCTGGGCCCCGGTGATGCCCGATGGTCAGGGTGGTTACGAACGCGCCTTTTGATGGAAGACCTGCCTTTTGGATTCGCCCCTGGGAGTCTTTTGGCAAGGCTGAGATTACAGATACAGTGACAAGGCACTGCCAGCCAGGAGAACAGCCAGGATGATGTTCATCAGACGGGCCTGTTTGACAAACAATTGGCTGAACAGGCTGCCAAACAAACCCCAGCTGCAGGTTGCGATGAAGCCTGTGGTGGATTGCAGCAGGACAAATCCTGCCAGCACCACAGGATCGGAATAATAGGGCGTGATGAAAGCCGAGATCATGGTCAGGCTGAAAATGTAGAGTTTCGGATTGACAAACTGCATGAAAAAGCCGGTCAGGAAATTGCCAGTCGCTGATTCTGAATGAGTTTGACCTTTTTTCTGGCTGAATACGATGGATAACGCCAGCCCGATGATGTAGATCGTACCGATGACCTGCAGGATCGGTTTGATAGCCGGCAGTGCCTGCGCCAGATAGAAATTGAAAGCCATCACCAGGCTGATGATGACGATAAACCCTGTGTACATGCCCAAGTTGACGCGAAAGCTCTTGCGAAAACCGACCTGGGCGGCCTTGGTCATCGAAAAAATGTTATTGGGGCCGGGGGTGAAGGTGGATACCAGTAAGATGATGGCAAATGAGACGAAATTGGGCATGATGATTCGACCTGTCCTGACTCACCTGTGAGGCGAAAGAATGTTGTCGACGAACCGTTCAAGTCATTCCGCCGCCTTGAAATTGTATATCGGGCGGATCTGGCGGTCAATCGTCACCGTGTCCTGAATGTTGGCGATGATTTCTTCAAGCGGTTTGTAGGCAAAGGGTGCTTCATCGATCGTGCTTGGGTCGATGGTTGTTGAATAGATCCCGGCCATGGCTTGTTCATAGTCTTGAAGGCGGATCTTGCGCCGCGCTTCATGGCGGCTCATCAGGCGACCTGCCCCATGTGGTGCGGAAAAATTCCAGTCTGCATTGCCCTTGCCGGTGCAAATCAGGCTGCCGTCGCGCATGTTGATGGGAATCAGGACTCGTTCGCCCTTGCGGGCTGAGATGGCGCCTTTGCGCAAGATCATCGAATCGAGATCAATGTAGTTATGGACTGTCGTCCAGTGATCAATCACCGGCAGGCTAAACCACTGGACCATGTCCTGCATCATGGCTTTCCTGTTCAGGTCGGCATAGTGCTGGACCAGCGCCATGTCATGCAGATAATCTCTGAAGAGATCGCCTTCGCAGTAAGCCAGCGCGTGGTCCACCTGCCCGCGCAAATGCCTCGCCGCTTCGTTCTGGTAGTGCTCAGCCACCTGCTTGCCCAGATTGCGGCTACCGCTGTGAACCACCAGATACAGCTGACCTTGCTCGTCCTGGTCGACTTCGATGAAATGATTGCCCCCACCGAGCGTGCCGATGCTCAGCTCGGCCCGCTTGAGGTTGACTGTTTTCCTGCACCGCAGGTCGTCCAGGTCAATCTTGCGTGTTATTGCATGGGGCCGTTGCCGGATCTCGAAGCCGCAGGGGATATTGAGGTGGATGAAGGTGTCCAGTTCCCGCAGATCCAGATGGCAGCGGCCCAGCACGCTCGTTTCCATGCCGCAGCCGATATCGACGCCAACCAGGTTTGGCACGACTGTGTCGGTGATCGTCATGGTCGTGCCGATCGTGCAGCCTGCTCCAGCGTGCGCATCCGGCATGATCCGGATCTGGCTGCCAGCAACAAAGG
>JAQUEY010000175.1 GCA_028684955.1 Eubacteriales bacterium | reverse complement strand
GCGGTGCTGCTGGTTTTCGACCGACCGGGCACCAATGGCTACATAAGACAACAGGTCAGCCAGGTAGGTGTGGTTTTCCGGGTAGAGCATTTCATCCGCTGCCGACAGGCCAGTCTGCTCGATGGCGTGCAAATGCAGGCGGCGCAGGGCAATCAGGCCACCCACCATGTCCGGTTCGCGTTCCGGGTCTGGCTGGTGGGAAATGCCTTTGTAGCCCTCGCCCGTTGTCCGTGGCTTGTTGGTGTAGATGCGCGGCACGAGCACCAGCCGGTCGGCCACTTCTTCCTGCAGGCGGGAGAGCCGGTGGCAATACTCGAGCACGGGCTCTTCGGAGTCTGCGGAGCAGGGTCCGATGATTAAAAGGAACTTATCCGACCGGCCGGTCAGGATGTCCTGGATGTCCTGGTCGCGCTTGGCTTTGATGGCCAGAACGGCATCCGTAGCGGGAAATTGACGAATGATTTCCTCGGAACTGGGGATGCGGGTGATGTATTCAAAACCCATGGTAGTTCTCCTCTTCCTATCTAGGTCTAAAATCTCAGTCGTTTCGATCAAGGTTGTTTATGTCACTGGAATCCGGGATGAAATCATACATCAGATTGTCCAGATTCTCGCGCCGGATCATCTTTTTCAGTTCCTTGGCGTGGGTGCAGGATAAAATCAAGATCTCAGCATCACTGTCATCCTGGTCCGGACTTTTGATCTTGAGAAACAGAAGGCGTGACCTGCGCAACGAGGCATAGCCCCGGCGGATTTTCTCGCGCACCAGGGAGAGCAGCCTGGAGTTGCCACCAGACAAGGCTGAAAGGATTTCCCGGTCCGGCAGGGAGTGGATTTGGTCTGCGGTCATGATCACGAGTTTATCGAGCTGGCTGCGGGAGCATTGCCAGAGATCGTGATCTGACTCGAAGCGGATATAGTCCTGGGTCAGGAAAAGATTGACTGGGGTAGGAACAGGAAAGGGCAATCCGCCCAGATGCCGGACCCGGCTCGCACTGCTGGCTCCAAGTTCATGGCTTCTGAGAATCATGCGATGATGGTCCTGATGACGGCGGAAATTGATGGCAAACAAGGCCACGCCACTGCCGATGACCAGCAAAGCCGCCTCGGTGGGCGTCAATGAACCTGTCATGGCTAGTAACACGCTGCTGATGATCAAGACCAGGATCAAGCCTGTCAAATCCGCACCCCTTCTCTGCTTGCGCCAGGATTTAACGAT
Organism: Eubacteriales bacterium; assembly: GCA_028684955.1. Taxonomy (GTDB): domain Bacteria; phylum Bacillota; class Clostridia; order Saccharofermentanales; family UBA5734; genus UBA5734. Next base: position 3,221 of record JAQUEY010000175.1, on the reverse strand, counting down.
TGTATCACAACTTGTCAGCTGCTCCCAGAACCTCTGTGACTGTTCCAAAGCATGACCAGGGTTCCTGGTCCGGTGGCGGAAGTTGGAAATACAGCCGTTTTTTTGCCAAGGGATGGTAAAAAGTCAAGCTGGCTGCCTGCAAAGCCAGCTGGCCTTGTTCCTGCTTCTGGTCTCGTCCGCCATATTTGATATCGTTGAGGATCGGACAGCCCAGATGGGATAGCTGGACGCGGATCTGGTGATGGCGTCCTGTCAGCAACTCGATCAAGACCCACCCCAGCTCCTGACCGTGCCAGCTGGTTTTGGCAACGACCTGGTACCGGAGACGGGCTGTTTTTTTACCAGGGACATGCTCCGTTTCAGCTACGACCCTGCTGATGTTTTCACCCGGCAGTTTGGCCAGGTCGTTTTCCAGCAGACCACTGGCAAAAGCAGGGGCAGGACTGACCAGAGCCCGATAAGTCTTTCTGAAATCGCCCCGGGACATTTGCCGGGTCAGGTCTGTCTGGGTGCGGGCTGTTTTGGCCAGGACAATCAACCCGCTGACCGGGCGGTCCAGACGGTGAACCAGATACAACTGTTCCCGCGGTCTTGCCTTCTGGAGCTGTTCTTGCAGATTGTCCGCTCCGGACGGATCCGGCTGCGTTGCCAGACCAGCCGGTTTGTTGACGACCAGCAGGACTTCGTCTTCATAAACGGTCTGTATGGACCATTCAGCCGAGTCCGTGCGGCCATGGCTGGCTTCCGGGCGAGGCTGTTCCCAGAAACTGGCATGAAAAGAAAGGGCATCCGGCATCTTTGAGATCCTTCAGGCGATCAAATAGCGCTGCAGATCCTTTTTTCTTGACTGGGCTCCGGGCAGGAGCTGCTCCAGCAAGCGGTGGAATCGCGCGCTGTGGTCAAAATGGACTAGATGACACAGCTCATGGACGACAATGTATTCGAGCAGTTCATCTGGCAACAGGCCAGCGCATAAATTGATCGAAACCAGCCCGGACTTGTTGCAGCTGCCCCAGCGCCGTCTCTGGCGCCGGATCACCAGCTGGCTCGGAACCAGATGGGGATACTTCTCGATCACGGCGAATGCCTTTTGTCGTGTCAGCTTGCGCAGGGCAGTCTGCTGACTCGGTTCGCTGGGGACCTGGATCGGGATGAGACGGCTGTTTTCTTGCATTTTGCGCCTAATCCAGGACTCTTTCTCCCTGATGAATTGTTCGATTTCAACCAGAGGCATTTTCTGGCCGCAACGCACTTCCAGCTGATTATCAGGATGCAGCACCAGAGCCATCGTTTTACGCCGGCTGCGAACGACTGTATAGGGGAGCGAGCTTTGCAGCAAACCGTCAGATCTGGCCATAACCTTGGTCGAGGCATCGTTGGGCCCGCTCTGCAGCTTTGCCCCCCAGTCTGATTTGCTCATTGAGGAAGTTTGGATGTTCAGACAGGAACTGGACCATGTATTGGTGTGGGTCTTGCATGAAGCGCATGACCTGCTGTGTCTGCGCTGGCGTCAGAAGACCTGCCTGCTGGGCATTTTCAAACAACGCCCGGTCGATTTTGGCGAGTGTCGTCAGTTCAACGCCAGATTGGGCCAAGACCTCACGGCCTCCCTGGTCGCGGTCAACGATGACAGCCGTGTCGGAGATTGTACCGCCGAGTCTGGCTATGGTGGGCAGCCAGGCCCTGGTATAACTGGATGCTTCGGTCACCAGATCTGCAACATGAAGGAACGTCTGGCCGTTTAAGGCACCGCCAGACAGTTCGTGCACCATCTGGAAATTCTGGTCACTCCAAAAAGCCTTGCCATCTTTGAGAATCGCAACATGGGGTTTGCCGGTCAATGCTGCCACAGGAATTGAAAAGAAGTAATCGCGTCTTTCGCCGCCGGATACGACATCGAAATCCAGATCAGAAACCGCCTCGACCAGGCGGTCAATGACCGCTTTGAAAACCGGCTCTTGCTGATAGTGTTCGAGAATGGCCGCCGACAGGATCTGTGGCAGATCCTGCGGGACCTGCACGGCCTGTTCGATCAAAGTCAACAACTGATTGGCTTGGGCTTCGCTGCCGTAAAGAAAATGGGTATTGATGTAATAAGGACCCAAGGTCCCAGATGTGTACCAGAATGGCTGGTCAGCTGGACTGACCCGGACAGCAAGCGTGTCGAACAAGGCTTTGATGATGGTTTGATCTTTATCCATGGGTTGGTTCCTCCAATTCAAGGTCCAGATGAATTCCACTATCAGTATACAATCACCAGGGCTGCAACAGGCCGGTATAGTGGCTGATGTGTGCCATGTTTTCGGCCTGGGCGATGGATTGCATTTCTGAAATGACGTCATGACAGGCTGTCGGTCTGATCAAATTTGCTGTTCCAACTTGGATGGCGGTCGCCCCAGCAAGCAAGAATTCGATGCCATCTTCACCGTTCATGATCCCACCCATGCCGATCACAGGGATCCGAACCGCCCGGTAAACATCCCAGACCATGCGCAAAGCGACTGGCTTGACTGCAGGACCGGACAAGCCGCCGGTATTGTTGCGCAAAACGGGCCGCCGAGTTTTACGGTCAATTGCCAGGCCCAGCAAGGTGTTGATCAGGCTGACTGCATCCGCGCCTGCGGCTTCTGCTGCCAGGGCCATCTCAGCAATGCTGGTGACATTGGGGGTGAGTTTGACCCAGAGCGGCTTTTTAGTCTTGGCCCGCACCGCACGAACGACTTCCTCGATCATCGGTGCTGAGCTGCCGAAAGCCATGCAGCCTTTGCTGACATTCGGGCAGGACAGGTTCAATTCGATTCCATCGACAGCGCTCTCTTCAAGCTGCTCAGCCATCGCGACGTTCTCTTCCAGAGAATGGCCTGCAATGTTGGCGATGACCGTGGTGCCCAGGCTTTTCATGAAGGGCAGTTCGGTCGCAATAAACGCGAGCAGCCCAGGGTTTTGCAGGCCGACACTGTTGAGAAGGCCACCTGTGGTCTCGGCTACCCGCGGCGGGTCATTGCCCAGGCGCGGATTTAAGGTCAACCCTTTGGAGCTGATGGCACCCAGCTCGGACAAATCATTCCACTGCTGCATTTCCCGGCCAAACCCGAACGTGCCTGAGGCCGCAATGACCGGGTTTTTCAGCGACAAAACACCGATCTGGACAGACAGGTTCACCATACGACTGCCTCCGCTGGAAAGACCGGTCCCTCGACACAGCAGCGCTGGTGGCTGAT
>JAQUEY010000033.1 GCA_028684955.1 Eubacteriales bacterium | reverse complement strand
GCTATACTTCAAGGACAGGATGCTAAAGGCATGCTTACCTGTTTGAAAGACTTTTTGCGGGAGTGACTGACTCGTGATTGGACGTTTTGCACCTAGCCCGACGGGGCGGATGCATTTGGGCAATGTCTGGGTCGCTTTGCTATCGGACTTGGTGGTCCATGCAGCTGGCGGTCAGCAGATTTTGCGCATTGAGGATCTTGACCCGGTGCGGTCGAGTGATGCTTACACAGAACAGCTGGTGAAAGACCTGGCCTGGCTGGGTATTCCAGCAGACATGGGGCAGCCCCCGCAAGCGCTGATCCGTCAAAGCGAGCGAGGTGATCTGTATCGGGAGCTCTTTGAGACCTGGCGCGAAAAAGGCCTCGTCTATCCATGCTCGTGCCGGCGGGCCGATCTGCTGGCAGCTTCAGCGCCTCACGCGGAGGATGGCCACCGGGTCTATGCCGGGACCTGCCGGCCGCACGAATCTGGGCCAAGCCCAAGCTCAACCATCCGCTCAACCATAAGCCCAAGTTCAAGCTCGACGGTTTCTGGACAGAGAGATATGAAAAATTCTTCCTGGCGCCTGATCGTTGAGTCGATCCAGATCCAGTTCACCGATCTGGTGACGGGGCCACAAAATCTTGACCTGGTCCTGGACTGGGGTGATTTCGTCGTGCGCCGAGCCGATGGTGGGTTCGCATACCAGATGGCCTGTGCGGTTGATGATGCCCTGATGGGGGTCGATCTGGTCTTGCGCGGACGCGACCTGCTGCGCTCAAGCTTTCCTCAGATTTACATTTTCCAGCTGCTGGGCAAGCCGGAACCGACCTACGCTCATGTCCCTTTGCTGGTGGACCCGGATGGGCACCGGCTGTCCAAACGCCAGCAATCGCTCGATCTGGGCGCTCTGCGGCAGGCTGGATTCAGCGCACCGCAGCTGATCGGAGGTCTGGCTGCCCTGGCAGGTCTGATTGACCGGCCGGAACCTGTGACCGCCCGGGAACTGCTAACCTGCTTTACCCTGGATAAAATCAAAGACCGGACCCACCTGGTAGTGGATCCGGCCGAATGGTACGGTTTGCTGGATTAGAGAGATGTACGGGATCAGGTGCACCGCACGAAACGGGCGTCGCCAGCTGACCCGCGTCGATCTGGATCAGCCGAAATGGGCCCGGACGTAGCGCTCGGACATAATGCCGGCGACTGCTCCGTCTGCTGCTGCGGTGACAACCTGGCGGATTGGCTTGGAACGGATGTCCCCTGCGACGTAGACACCGGCGATGTTGGTCTGGCAGTCTTCGTCTGCGACAATGTAGCCATCGTCATCGAGGTCGATTTCTCCGCTGCACATGTCGGTCATGGGCTGATTGCCGATGAAGACGAAAACGCCGTCGATCGGGAACTCGGTTTCTTCGCCTGTATTGACGTTTTCGAGCACAACACTGCCAATCCCATGACCCAGGCCGTTGACCTGCTTGATGATTGTGCTGGTGATGAAGGTGATCTTGGGATTCTGGCGAGCATGCTCAACTTCGATCGCTGCAGCGCGGAATTTGTCTGAGCGGTGAACGATGATGACTTCGCTGGCAAAGCGGGTCAGGAAGACGGCTTCTTCCATGGCGGAACTGCCGCCGCCGACAACGATGACGCGCCGGTCCTGGTACATGGCCCCGTCACAGGTCGCACAGTAGTGGACGCCACGGCCCTTGAATTCATCGGAACCGACGGCTGGCAGGGTGCGTGGGACTGAACCGGTGGCGACAATGGCAACTTTGCCGCGGTAGACCGTGTCTTCGGTCTGGACGCGCTTGGTCTTGCCGATAAAGTCGATCTCGAAGACCTCCTTGAGGTCTTCGATCTTGGCGCCGAACATTTCAGCCTGGGCTTTCATGTTTTCTACCAGGCCGGGGCCGCTGATGATACCAGGGGTGCCAGGGTAGTTGGCGATATGGTAGGTGGAGGCAGCCTGGCCACCGGGGATGGCCTGGTCGATGACGACGACGTCCATGCGGGCCCGGGCGGCGTAGAGGGCAGCCGACAGGCCAGCAGGTCCGGCACCGAGGATGATGACGTCGCAGTCGACTTCCTGCATCGGGGCCGGTGGAATGACATCGCCGAGGATCTCTTCGATGGCTTTCCGGACTTGGGGCTTGTTCATGTAACCCATCAGGCGATGTCCAACCTCCACGCCGTTGTGATAGAACATCAGGGTCGGGCTGCTGGTGACCTTGATGGATTTGGCGAATTCGCGATTGTGCTGGCGGTGCATTTTGACAAACTTGATGTGTTCACCGTATTTCTCATTCATTTTGCTGAAAATCGGTGCCAAAGCTTCGCAGGGCGGGCATTCGTCGGAGTAGAAATCGAGAATGACCGGAGTCTTGCTCTGGAGAACGACGGCATCGAATTCGTCAGCGTTGATGTGCAGGACATGGGACATGGTGGCGTAACCTCGCTTTCAATTCTGGTGAGCTGGGTGGAAGGGGCAGCGTGTGCCGATGCATTCTTTCATCCGCCCACATTGGTGGCAGGTGTAAGGCGCCAGGCTGTCGGCCGCAAAGAGCTCGGTGGAACGGGCAAAAGCCTGGATGGTGGTGATTGTTTCGCGTTTGCAGCAGCGTGGTCCGCCGTGTCCGGCGATGGCGGTCAGGGCTGCTGCCGTCGCCAGGTTGGCATCGGCGCGGGAGGTGCTGGACAAGGCGGTGACGGACTCGATGATCGAGTAGGCCACACCGGCGCCCAGCGCTGCGCCACAGGCACCGTAGGAGCCACAGGCACCGCCTGGGATGACCCGGCCGCGGCGGATCGCTTCATGGATCTGGGCCCGGTCGCGCTGTCCGGCCTGGTTTTGCCAGGCGGCGACGATGATGGCCGGAGCGATGCTGTGGTATTCCGGCCCGTGCATGTTCAGGCCCGGCAATTCAAAAATCGACTGGGCCAGGCGGACCGGATCGCTGTCGCTGCTGCCAGCAAGGAAAAGCTCCACCTGGTCCAGGATATCCAGGCTGTGGCACGTGTCACAGACAAAATGGCCTTCCGGGCAGACGATGGTCGATTCGAATGCACCACCGCAGATGCCGCAGGTCACAGTCTGGGGCTTGTCGTTATAGAGCAGTTCGGTGCCGCAGAAGAGGCAGCCGTCAGTGTGGTGCTCCGGCTGGCTGGCCGATCCAGCAGATGGCGCCTGCGCTGTGCCACCAGAGGGGGCGGAAATACCTGCCAGATGGACAACTGGGGTTTCGATCGTGATCGTCTCCGTTTGTGCCAAGTCATTAGAGCCCGTGGCTTCTTCAGCCATGGCCCGGATTTCGTCGGCATAGAAATTGACACCGATTTCGAGAAGTTCCTGGATCGGACGACAATCCGGGGTATGGATGTCGAGGCTATTGTGATTGGCTGCGACGACACCACAGCCACCTCCGCAGATCACGTTGTAGCTGCAGGACCGGCACTTTTCGATCGTAGTGACGTTGCGGCTTTGCCAGTTTTCAATCGCCGCGTTGTTCTTTTCAACGACCGGCCAGTAGCGACCAAGGCGATATTCTTCGCGACCGCAGCTGGCAGTGCAGCCGTAGATCTCGCCGTACAAATCGAAAACCCATTCGGTCTTGGCAGCGGGGCAGGTGTCAAAGCTGGCCAGGTACAAGTCGCCCGTATCGACGAGGTGGCGGATACCCTTGAAATCCGGACGGTGGAAGCGGGCGAGGACTGGATGGGCCTTGGCCAGAGCGGCATATTCGGCCCACAGCTCAACCTGGGTCATCAGGTGCTGGGGTTTGACATAGCACTCGAAGAGCTCATAATTGCGACCAATCTGGGTTTTGAAGAGTTCGGGCGGCAGGTCGAGCCAGCCTTGGGCTTCGCAGTACTCAGCCAGAGAGACGAGGTCGTTGATGTTCTCACGGTCTACGACGGAGCGCAGGTTGATCGGGATACCAGCAGCCACTGCGGCTGCAATGCCAGCGACAACATGGTCGAAGGAACCCTTTTTGTTGTGAGTGATCCGGCGCTGATCGTGGACCGCCTTGCCACCATCGAGCGTGAACTGGATTTCTTTGACCGAAACTTTTTTGAGGGAATCGACATAGTCGACAAAATCATAGCCGTTGGTGACGGCAGCAAATTCATACCCTTCACGGGCGCAGCCGTCGAGGATGTATTCGACAATTTCGCGCTGGGCCGGGGAATTGACCAGCGGCTCACCGCCAAACAAGGTCACGAACGGTTTTTGTGAGCGAGTGCTGAAATTTTCGCGGGCATAGGCGAAAAAGGCATCAACGATTTCTTTCGTGATCAGCTGGGGACGGCCATCGATGCCGTGCTGGAAACAATAGGTACAGGCGAGGTTGCAGCCATAGGTGGGAACCAGCATCAGCTGGACTTGGCCGTCTTCCACCTCAGCAGAAAATTCGGCATAGGCTCGTCCGATCGCCTGTTGCTCGCCTTGGCTGTCGAGGTAGGCATAACCGCGCTCGAGGAAATAGTCGAGGGTGTCATGGTCCAGTCTGGGGCGCGGCTCATCAGCTGTAAACCAAGCGTGCTCACGCTCACCCATCAGGTCGAAACTGCCGGTGATCGGGTTCATGATGGCATACTCAGCAGGGGTGCTGCCTTGGATCTGGACGATGATGTTGTTCTTGGCGGGAATCATGGCGACCTCCTGTGGTCTTTGGGATCGTGGTGGGTCCGGGGTATAACTGGGGGCAAGTGGATCTGGCGGGAACAGCCATAAGCCAGTCCCGCCAGACGCTGGGGTCAGTCGTGGCAACCTGCCACAACTTTTGAGGATTTGGAGCAGCACTGAGCAGTCGTAAAAGACGTGCAGCAGCTGCCCGAAGAAGCCTTTCCAGTGACTTTCTTCATCGTTTAAACACCTCCTGTCCTCAAGTCTTCTATATACATGAATCTGTATATATGCATGTCAAAGGATCTGCGGCTTGGTGCCGCGGATCGTGAGGCTGATGAAGTCATAGCCGTTTTTCACATATTCGCGTGATTTCAGGATTTCGAGCTCAGGAAAACCGGCAGTCTCGATGCTGGCGAGGTAGGCCTCGCGGGTGATGGCGCCACCAAAGCAGTCGGCCCAGGCCTGGGGATCAGATGTGACTGATTCTGGCAGTGGTTCGCGGGTGCAGGCATCGGATACAATAAAGTAGCCACCGCACTTGAGTATGCGATGGATTTCGCGGTACACTTGTTTCTTGTCACGGGCATGGTTGATGACACAGTTGCTGATCACGGCGTCGAATGTCTCATCCGCAAAAGGCAAGGATTCGATGTCGCCCTGGACAAAGGAGACTCGTGCTTGGCCGGTCTGGATTTCGGGTGTTCCTGCAGCGTTTTGTCTGGCCTTTTCAACCATGGCAGTTGTGAGATCGAGACCGACGGCCAGACCGTCAGGCCCCAGGGCCAGCGCTGCCTCGATCGTTTCCCTGCCGCGTCCGCAGCCCAGATCCAGGATGGTCTGGCCGGGCACAAGATCCAGATAAGACAGATTGCCACCGCAGCTCAAATTGCTGCCGGCGCTGCTTTCCTTCGTATAGCGGATCTGGATCTGGTCTTTCATGGCATCTCCTTGCAGGGACAAATCGAGGGACTTGCCGCGGCACGATTATAGGAGCAAGTGGCTGGGAGGGACTGTGATCATGTCACGGTCAATCTCCGGATTGCTGATACATTAAGAACAAGATTCGAAAGGAGCGTCACTACATGTTTACGTATGTCTTATACGGTCTGGCCTTCGGCCTGCTGGGGTTTTCTTTTTTCAAGGACCGCGGCAAAACCCGGATGGCCCTGAAAAAGGCCTGGAAATCCTTTGAAAATATTTTACCGCAAATGCTGGGGATCATCGTCTTGATTGGGATTCTCCTGGCCATTCTGTCACCAGAAACCATCTCCAGCCTGATCGGCGCCCAGTCTGGCTGGATCGGCATCGTCGTAGCAGCTGCCGTTGGTTCAATCACGCTCATCCCGGGCTTTGTCGCCTTCCCACTGGCTGCAGCCCTGCTCCAGCACGGTGCCGGCGTGGTCCAGATCGCTGTGTTTGTCTCGACTCTGATGATGGTCGGCGTTGTTACCCTGCCAGTGGAAATGAAATATTTCGGCAAACGTGCCACCTTGACCCGCAATGCGCTGGCTTTGGTTTTCTCGGTCATCGTGGCCCTGATTCTCGGAGGTATCGTGAAATGAAAAATCTTCTCAAGCGTTACCGCTTCTTCCTGGTCATGCTTCTGATTCTTGCCGGTGTTGCGGTTTTTGACACTGCCCTGGGCTTAAAAGCGACACAAATGAGCTGGGACAACCTGCTCGACTTGATGGCCGTCGTACCGCCGATTTTTATTCTGCTCGGCTTGTTGGATGTCTGGGTGCCGCGGGAAGTCATGATCCGCCTGACCGGCGAAAATTCTGGTTTTATCGGAGTTGCCTTGTCGTTCTTGCTCGGATCTTTCGCTGCCGGCCCGCTTTATGCAGCGTTTCCTGTTGCCGGCATCATGCTCAAAAAAGGCAGCAAGTTGTCCAATATCATGGTCTTCATCGGCGCCTGGTCAACGACCAAAATCCCTTTGCTGCTGTTTGAGGCCACAGCCATGGGCTGGACGTTCATGCTTGGCCGCCTGATCCTGAACCTGCCTGTCATTTTGATCATCGGTTTTCTGGTCGAGAAATCGATGCCCAAACAGGATCTTGCCCAAATCTACCAATCGGCTGAATCCTTTTAGTTTCGAGTTTTATTGACATCAAACAAGGCTTGGTCCTTGACCCGGATTTTCCCCCGGCTTAGAGTGACCAGGCCTTTTTTTTGCAAGTCTTCCAGCATCCGTGAGACGACCTCGCGCACACTGCCGATGTCAATCGCGATCTGCTCATGGGTGCAGATGAGGGTGCCCGGCTTGCCCTTGAGCTGTTCATTGAGCCAGTTGATCAGCTGGCGATCTTTGCGCTCGAACAACGTCGCTTCGAGGACATGGATCACATCGGTCAGATGATGCATCATGATCCGGACCATGAAATCTTTCCATGCGAGTTGTTGCTCCAGACAGTCGCAAACCGATGGGAAGGGCAACATGTAGATCCGTACTGGCGTCTCGGTTTCGGCCATGACCGGCATGTTCTTTTCCCGCAGCTGGCTCAAGAGCGATACGACACAGGTCTGCCCTTGCCGGATGCGAAAAAGCGTCATTGTCCTGCCGTGTTCGGGTGGATTGAAAACCCGGATCGATCCTTTCACAACCAGCGGAATGAATGTGCAAGGCCGCCCGGCCTGCAGCATGACTTTGCCTGCCGGCAGGGTCGTCATCCGTCCGACTGCATAGAGCTTGTGCCTGACATCCTCCGGAATTTGCGCCAGAAAAGGAAAAATCGTTTCCAGATCTCGGAATTCTTCGGGTTTGATCAAAGTTCGGCCCATTTTCAGCTGCCGGGGAGAAGTGTCCATGGGGGAAATCATCCTAGCTAAGTCTCCTGAGGCTTTTAAGCAAAAGCCTGCATTGATAGGGTCATATGATCATAACACGGATCGGAAGTTGCTGAAAGGCTGTGACTGTGGAGTGGGTACATCGGTGATGTCGCGGCCTTTCATAATAAAAAGGCCGCCCCTGCCGGGACGGCCTTTCAGCGGATATTCAAGCAGACAGTAACGGAGTTTTACGCAGCTTGTTTCTTGGCGCCGATCGAGAGGACGAGGTTGGCCAGGATGCCCATCAGTGCTGCGGTGGCGATCGCGGGCAGTTTCATGCCGAAGAAGGGGATCATACCGCCGGCAAAGCCGTAGTTGCCGCCGAGGCCGACGACCAGGATGATCGAGATGACAGCCAGATTTCTCGAGTCGAAGAGATCGACTTTGCGGTTGATCATGATGGCGATGCCCTGGGCGCCGATGACGCCGAACAGGTAGATGCTGACGCCGCCAATGACCGATCCGGGAATGGTGTTGACGAGGTTGGACAGGGGGGTGAAGAAGGAGATGATCATCGTGATGATGGCTGCTGCGCCCAGGACCGGAACGGAGAAGTTCTTCGTGATGGCCATGGTTGAAAGGTTTTCGCCATAGTTGGTGCCGGCAGGGCCACCAAACATTGAGGACACGATGTCGCCGATACCGTCACCGATCAGGTTGAGGCCCAGCTTGTTCTTGATGTCGTAGCTCTTTTTGCCTTTTTGCTCTGCCAAGTGGTCAACATAAATGTCCAGCTGGTAGAGGTGGGCAGTCGATTCGGGAATCGTGGCGATGGCGATCGGCATGATCGCCAGGACGGCACCCCAGTTGGGGCTGGGCAGGGTGAAATGGGGCATGGCGACGACCTGGCCAGTCAAAACGGTCGAAAAATCGATCACACCCATGGAAAGGGCAGTGATGTAGCCGATGATGATGCCAAACAAGATTGGCAGCTGGCCCCAGGTGCCCTTGAGATAGACCGAGAAAAGCATGGTCGAGACCAAGGTGATGAGGGCGATGACCCAAGCAGTGTTCTGTGCAGCACCTTCAGCGCCGTTGCCTGCGGCACCGGAGAGGGCTGTGCCGGCGAGGGAGATGCCGATGACGATGGCGATCGAGCCGGTGACCGACGGGGGCAGGACTTTTTCCACCGCTTCGTGGCCGAAAGCGTTGATCACCAGGCCGGCGAGAATGGAGACCAGGCCGGACATGATGACGCCGAACTGGGCTTGGGAGATCAGGGCATCTGGTGCGACTTCACCGAAGCTGCGGGCGCCGGTAATCGAAACGATGGCCGCGATGTAGGAAAAGCTGGAGCCGTAGTAGAGCGGGATTTTGCCGCGGGTGACGAGCAGGAAGCAGATGGTGGCCAGGCCGCTGGCAAAAATGGTGGTGGAAACGTGAAAACCAGTCAGCAGGGCGACGAGCACGGTGGCAGGGAACATGACCAGGATTTGCTGAAGCGCGAACAGGATCAGCTTCCAGAAGGGGGGACGTTCATCGGGCAGGTAGCCGACGACAAGCTTGGGGGCATAACTCATGATGGGTCCTCCTGTCAAATTGTGGGGATCGCCCGCTAAGGGCGCGCATACCATATCCAGTTCAATTTACAGGGCCGGGTTTTTAGTTGTCAACAAAAAGAAGCAGTCTTTTACAAGAGTCTGCTTCTTTTCTTGCAGAAATCCGATTTTGTGTTCAAGGTTTGGTTCCTGAAGGGGGTTCAGACTTTTTTGATACCTGTGTAAATTGCCGAGAAGACACCGAAAACAATACCGAGGATCGGGAAGATGATCCAGGCCGTGCCCCACATGCCTTGTGTAAATCCGAGTAACAGGTAGGTGGCCGTTGCCAGGGGCCAAACGGTGGCGGCAACAATACCGATGACTTTGTCAGTCTCTTTTTTGTTTTTGTTGGCATACTCCTCGAGCTTGAGCAATTTGTTATAGGCCTCCTTGATGGTGCCGAAATAGATGAAGAAGAAAACGGCAACACCGACAATCACCAAGAGGACGGGGACGCCAAATCCCATGCGTTCCTCGCCAAAAAGCGAAAAGAGGAACAGGGCGAGAGGTGAGAGGATGCAGAGGCTGACGCCGATCATGATGCCCAGGCCGAACGAAGGCTGGAAAGATTCACGCTGGCGCTCCAGTTCACTTGTCGCTGCCGGGGCGAGTTCGAATTCACCGGTTTCGAGGAATTTGTAGGGGTCTAGCTTCATGCCGGAATAGACAAACAGGCTGACTCCGGTTGCGATCAGGATAAAGAAAGGGATCATCGCCAGCGCGCCTCGACCGGACTCTCCCAGGTTCTGCCCCAATTGACCCTGGTCTACCAGCTGACCGATGAGGATCAGACTGGCTACGCCGAGCAGACAGAGAAAAACACCAATGCCGATCAGAATCGCGGTTTGGCGAGTCACGGCGAGAAAGGTCCGCGCATCAGACAGACTGAACGGCTTCAAAGGAGATGGTTGTGGTGTGGGAGCAAGGCCAAGCTCGGTCATGAGCTCATCGATGTTGCCAAACTCCGAGATGACGCTGCCGATGGCCTCGTTCTCGCTGCGGCCTTTTGCCTTCAGAGCCAGGTATTTATCCTCCATGCTGGCCTGAAGCTGGTCTTTCAAGGCCAGGACGCGCTCGGTTTTAGGCAGATTGGCAAACAAATTGTTGAGATAACTGATGATGGTGTCCATTCGATCATTCCTCCTCGATAAAGGGCTGCAGCAGGTCTTGGATCTCTTGCCATTCCTGGCATTTCTGGCGGTAATAGGTGCGTCCGGCATCGGTGATCCGGTAATAGGTTCGGGGCCGTCCCATGCTCACGCTGCCGGAATAAGATTCGATGTAGCCGGCATTTTCGAGGCGGGCAAAAACGGAGTACAGGGTTGTTTCACGGATGACGTAGCCGTCACTGGTTTTCTCCCGGATCTGGCGGGAGATCTCATAACCGTAGGAAATTATTTCCCGTAACACATCCGATTGCACACCCACGTTGAAACAGGCTAGACTAATGAAAATCAATCCTGACAGGAGAACGCCATGCTCAAAATCGGCTGCCATCTTTCCATTTCCAAAGGTTTTACACACATGGGCGAGGAAGCCCTCAGTATTGACGCCAACACGTTCCAGTTTTTCACACGCAATCCGCGCGGCAGCCAGACCCGCACGATCGACCTCCAGGACATCGCAGGGTTGCAGGCAATACTGGATGAACACCAGTTCGCCCCGCTTCTCGGCCATGCACCCTATACCATGAATCCCTGCGCAGCAGATGCGGGCCTCTATGAACTCGCTGCCACTATGATGGCCGAAGATCTCGAGCGACTGGACGTCTTGCCCGGGCAGTTTTACAATTTCCATCCGGGCAGCCATGTCGGCCAAGGGATTGAAACCGGGATTGAAAAGATCTCAAGTCTGCTCAATCGAGTGCTCAAACCCGATGGCCAGACACACGTTCTCTTGGAAACCATGGCTGGCAAAGGCAGCGAGGTTGGCAGCCGCTTCGAAGAAATCCGGGCTATCATAGACCGGACACAAGAAAAAGACAGACTGGGTGTCTGTCTTGATACGTGCCATGTGTATTCAGCCGGATATGATCTTGTGAATAATCTTGATGGTGTCCTGGAAGAATTCGATCGTGTCATCGGTCTTGGCCGCCTCAAGGCGGTTCACCTGAACGACAGCCTGACCCCTTTTGACAGCCACAAGGACCGCCATGCCTGCATTGGTGAAGGTTCACTGGGCCTGGACGCCATCGTGCGCTTCATCAACCATCCCTTGCTCAGGGATTTGCCTTTTTACCTGGAAACACCCAATGAGATACCTGGTTACGCTGCGGAAATCAAATTGTTGCGTGAGCGCTATACGTAACGACCTCCGCAGCGTGCCCGGCAGGCGATCCCTTCCGGACTCTCATCATCCGGGCAGCATTGCAGTTTGGCACCGCGGCACTGCGGGCAAAACGTGTGTTTGCTGGTGCCGCTTTCGATCGCTTCAAACCGTTCAACCCACTCCCGGCCACATTTGACACAGCGGATCATGCAATTGTTGCGGGTGAAAAATCCTCCATCGATGCGGATCTCCTTGCCTTGGATCAGGCTGTCCGCAATCTTTTTTCGAGCAGACACGAGGATGCGCTGGAATGTCGGACGGGAGACTTCCATCCGGCTGGCGCAGTCTTCCTGCTCCAGGCCTTCGAGATCCTTGAGCCGGATGGCCTCGATCTCTTCGAGCCGGAGGACGTTCTCGCCTCCTTGTGCCTGGCCGGATTGCTCCGGATAGAATCTCAGGATTTGCGGGATGTTTTCGATTTTGCGCCATTTGACAGGTCGGGCCATGATTTTACCTCGTTCAGTTATCAGTTGAAAATGCCAGAAAATTAAACCAAGTGTGACAGGAACCACACGATTTGCTTTATTCATACTATATCAGTAGGAATAAAAATGTGTTGTATCCTTGGCTACATTTTAATCAAATGCCAATAATGCTTGCAAAGGGGCAAAGTTGCCCCCTGTCAGGGATTGGTTTATACTGACGAAGTTTACAATCAATTTTGGCAGGTTCTTTCATGCGTTTACCAACCGCTTTGATCATAATTTTAACCTTTCTCTTGGTGTTCAGCCCAATTGCAGTGGTGCCTGTCGCAGCTGCTGGACTGACCATCGAGACAAGCACAGGAACCGAAGATTCAGCCCTGATCGAGGAAAGTTACCCAGTTGCCTACGCCCCTGCTCTGCAGTCTCTTTCAGCTTGCCTGATGGATGCACAGTCAGGCCAGATCCTCTATGGTAAAGACATGGACCGGGTTATGTACCCGGCCAGCATCACCAAAATCATGACCGCATTGCTGGCCCTGGAAAAGGGTAACCTATCTGACCTGATCACCATGAGCCATGAGGCGGTGTTTTCGATCGAGCGGGGATCTTCGCACATTGCGCTTGATGTCGGTGAATTGATCAGTTTGAATGATGCGTTGTACGGCTTGGCCATTTCATCAGCCAATGATGCAGCCAATGGCATTGCAGAGCACATCGGCGGCTCGATTGAGAATTTTGCCACCCTGATGACCGACCGTGCGCTTGAGGCCGGTGCCTTGAACACGAATTTTTCCAATGCCAATGGCTTGCCAGATCCACAGCATGTGACGACCGCCCGTGACATGGCCTTGATCACCCGGGCTGCCTGGCAGACACCGGGCTGGTCGACCTACTTTTCGACCGAGCATTATGTCATCCCGCCAACCAATATCCAGCCCAAGGAACGCGCGATGTATGCGGCCAATTCCTTTGTCAATGGCGAAGAGCCGATGGAAGGTCTGGTCGCTTCCAAAACAGGCTACACCAATGAAGCCCACCACACACTGGTCACTGTGGCCAGCCGCAATGGCCGGACATTGATCGCCGTGGTCATGAACTCGGAGCTGCGCTCAGCCAAATGGGACGATACAATTGCCCTGATGGATTACGGGTTTGAGCAATTCCGCTCGGTTACACTTGACCCAGCACTTTTCCCCAGCGATACCGTCCTGTTCACCGACAATCAGGGTGGTGAACAATCAGCAACGCTGGCGATCCAGGAGCCTGTCCAGATCTGGCTTCACCAAACCGTCAAAACCACGGATCTGGACCTGACTTTGCTCAGGTCCTCCAACCCGACCGAAGAAGAACTGGCCCAGAGTGCCATCCAGATCACCATCGGCAGCCAGTTTGCCGACCGCATGACACCGGAAGTTGCCACAATCCCGATTACACCGGTCATCGAGTCAGCCATGGGGGCAGGGCCGGAGGCTGACACTGGATCTTCTTCCGCCACGGCCGCGACAGACACACCCGTCCCGGGCTGGTTTGTCGCCCTGGTCATGATCCTGGTGACCGTCGGCCTTTTGATCCTGGCTGCCATTGTCTATCTGGTCCGGATGCGTGAAATCAAACGCCGGCATCGCCGGGAAAGGCTGGCCCAGCTGCGCCGCAATTACCAGGACAGCCAGATCCGCTACCACTGATCTCACTAGTACAGGCGCATGTTTTGAGCATTCGTCAACAATCATTTATATTTCGGTCAGATTTGATTTCCCAGAGACAAATTGAGAGCAATTATCGTTGAAAATCTCAAATCATAGTGTTACCATAGGCTTTGCTTGGATTGTAAACGTTTGTGGTTATGGGCTTTTGACCATATCAACGAAAAAGGACACTATTGGAGGTTCTGCATGGAGAAAAAAATCATCATTCTCGGCGGCGGATATGCCGGCGTTCTGACGGCCAAAAAACTGGCCAAACGGTTTAAAAAAGATGACTCGGTCCAGATCACCTTGATCGACAAGAACCGCTACCATACCATGATGACGGAGTTGCATGAAGTGGCGGCGAATCGGGTCGATGAGGACAGCATCCGCATCAGCCTGCGCAAGATTTTTGCCGGCCGCAAAGTGGATGTCATCACCGACAAGATCAGTGCGATCGATTATGAGAAGCAGACCTTGACCGGTGAACTGGACGTGTATCCGTATGACTACCTGGTCATGGCTGCTGGTTCCCAGCCAGCCTATTACGGCATACTGGGCGCCGAGGAATACAGCTACAAACTATGGTCCTACAACGATGCCATGCGCCTTCGCGCCCACACCACCAAGGTCTTCGAAAAAGCAATGAATGAAACCGACCCGGTTGAAAAGCAGCGTTTGCTGACGTTCTATGTAGCGGGAGCCGGTTTCACCGGCGTCGAAATGGCCGGAGAACTGGCCGAGTGGTGTGATTCCCTGGCGGAAGAATTTGAAATCGAGCGGGATGAAGTCCGCATCGTCGAGGTCGACATGCTCGATCGCGTAGTGCCGACTTTGACCCCGGAATTGTCGGCCAAAGCTCAGCGCCGTCTGGAGAAGATGGGCGTCCAGGTCATCCTCAAGGCAGGCATCAATGAGATTGGCAATGGCTACATCATTTACAAGAAGGATGATAAGGTCATCCGTGATGAAACTCGCACAGTCATCTGGACGGCTGGCACTGAAGGCGCCCAGATCAACAAGGATTCTGCTGCACTAAGGCAAGGCGGCCGCAGTCGTCTGGTAGCCGACGCCTATCTGCGTGCCGAAGGCAAGAAGAATGTCTACATCGTTGGTGACAGCATGTTCTACATCCCGGAAGGTGCCAAGGCCCCGGTGCCACAGATGGTGGAAAACTGTGAGCATTCAGCTTCGGAAGTCGCCCACAACCTGGCTGTGGAGATCACTGGCCAGGGTGAGATGAAGGCCTATCATCCGTCTTTCCACGGGGTTATGGTCTGCATCGGCGGCCGCTACGGCCTGGCTCTGGTTGGCGGTGACAAGAAAAAATTCGCCTTGCCCTCGTTTTTTGCCATGTTCGTCAAACACTTGATCAACATTGTCTATTTCACCCAGGTTCTGGGCTGGAACAAGGTCTTCAGCTACCTGCGCCACGAGTTCTTCACCATCCGGAAAAAACGCAGTTTTGTTGGCGGTCATTTTTCCAACCGCACCCCGAGTTTCATGCTCGTTCCCCTGCGCCTGCTCCTGGGCGGAACCTGGCTCTTTGAAGCTATTTTGAAAATCCAGGAAGGCTGGCTCTCCACCCCCAAACTGACCGGCTTCTTCTCCGGTGCCGCCAGCGTCTTTGAAAAAGCCATCCAGGGTGCTGACTATGTTCCGGATGCCACTGCTGCCGCCTCAACCGAAGCAGCCCCTGCTGCAACCGATGCAGTAGCCAGCGCATCGACGGCTGTAACCGAGACTGCCGGCGCTGTCGCTGAAGCGGTCTGGGACAAAGCTCTGATCAACTGGGACATTTTTGGCCTGCTGCAGGTTGAACTGATCAAGATTGCCAATGCGTCGAGCAGCCTGATCGGCTATGCCCTGCGTCTGCCTAATACCATCACCGAGTGGATGAAAACCAATGTCATTCTGGTCTCCGAAGGCAGCATGCTGTTTTTCCAGAACATGATCGTCTACTCGGAGATCCTGATTGGTCTGGCCTTGATTGGCGGCCTGTTCACCTTCCTGGCTTCTGCCTACTCCCTGGTTCTTCTGGTGATGTTCCTGATGACCACCGGTCTCTATCTCGGCCAGTGGTGGATGGTGGCAGCCGGCCTGGCGGTCCTCTTCGGCGGCGGATCTGTCTTTGGCCTGGACTACTACGCCATGCCCTGGCTCAAGAAAGCCTGGAAAAAAATCCCCTGGGTCAAGAAGAGCTATTTGTACAATGACTAATTTCGGTAAAACCTGTCAGAGCGGGTCTGCCCAGGATCGAATGGATCTTGGGCAGGCCCGCCTTTTGGTCAAAGAACGCATCCAGGATATCCTGCGGCGCTCCGACCGTGCCGTCCGAGATGTCATGGAGCATCTGGCCGGCAGTGATGGCAAGGCCTTCCGGGCCTATTTGCTGCTGGCTGCTGCCGCGGATGAAGACGGGTTTGTCCCCGCCTGTGCCATTGATGCCGCTGCTGCTTTAGAGCTGTTGCATCTGGCCACCCTGGTCCACGACGATGTCCTCGACGACGCCCCTTTGCGCCGGGGCAAGGCCAGTGTATACAGCTTGTTTGGCAAAAAAACCGCCGTGCTCAGTGGAGACTACCTCTTCAGCCTGGCCTTGACCCTGATTGCCGGAATTGCTGAGTCGCATGCCCTGCGCTACAGCGAATTTTCCCGCGCCATCGCCCAGATCTGCATGGGTGAGCTCAGCCAGCACCGCCATAATCGGGATGTCGACCTGTCTGTTTTCAGCTATTTGCGGATCATTTCCGGCAAGACTGCGGTTTTGTTTGCTCTGGCCATGTCTGCCGGATCGATTCTGGGTGGCTATTCCGAGGCCCAGGCGCACCGGATGAGCCGGTTTGGACATGCGATCGGCATGCATTTCCAGCTCGTTGATGATTGCCTCGACTATGAGGTGTCGACCCAGACCATGAAAAAACAGACTGCCAAAGATCTGGCAGAAGGGGTCGTGACCCTGCCTCTGATCTTTGCCCTGGCCGAAAAACCCGCCCTGCGTGATTTGATGAGACATTCAAAGCTCACCCCTGCGGACATTGTCGCGATCAGCAAAGATATCGTTGCGACCGGTTATGTTGGCCGAGCCCGCCAAGTGGCCCAGCGCTATCTCGACAAAGCCCGCTCGATCCTCGCGCAAGAGGACAGCCAGGCCCGCCGTCAGCGTCTGGGCGCCATCCTGGACAGCATTGCCGCACGGAATCACTGACGCAGCGGATGACCCTGCTGGAAAAATGCCATCCGGAATGAAGGGTGTCATTTTTAAGATCCCACCATCGAATCGTTCCCATCAAATGATAGAATCAATCAGATCAATCAAGAGGAAACCAGATGCTCAGCCGATTTTTCAGTTTTGTCGAAATCCGGACCAAACTGGCCAGCTTGGTCCCGTTCCTGCTCGGACTGGCCTTTGCTTACAGCCGGTTTCAGGCCATCCAGTGGTTTCTGACTGGCCTGTTTTTTGCCAGCATGATCGTGTTTGACATGGCGACAACAGCCCTCAATAATTTCATCGATACCCAAAGCAATGGTCAGCCATTGCCCTTTCCCCGCAAAACCGCGCGGGTGATTCTCGCGGTCTTGCTTGTCCTGGCCACGGGGTTGGGTCTGGTGCTCGCCTTTTCCACCGACTTGACCATCCTGCTGGCCGGGGCAGCCTGCTTTGCCGCAGGCATTTTCTACACATTCGGACCTGCGCCCATTTCCCGCATGCCCCTGGGAGAAATTTTCTCCGGGCTGTTCATGGGATTTTTCATCCCATTCCTGGTCGTCCAGATCAACGCGCCCACCGGCAGTCTGGTCTTCATCCAGCTGGACTGGCAGATGCTCACCCTGGCCTTGCGCTGGCCGGAACTTGTGAAATTATTCCTTGTGACAGTCACCCCGGTTGCCACGATTGCCAACATCATGCTGGCCAATAACATGTGTGACCTCGAACATGACCGCATGGTCAGCCGCCTGACCTTGCCGCACTATATCGGTGTACCGGCGGCCCTGAATGTCTTTGCCGGACTCTACTACGCCTCGCTTTTGAGCTGGGTCGCCCTTGCTGCACTTGGTCTCGTGACCCCCTGGGTGCTGGCCGCCCTGCTGGTTACCCTTCCGGTCGAAAAGAACATCCGCAAATTCCGCAAGCTCCAGACCAAAAAAGATACCTTTGCCGTGAGCATCCAGAATTTTCTGCTCCTGATGCTGCCACTGGTTGTGGCAACGGCGCTGACCAGGATTTAAGCGGTTTTTTCAGACCGGCTCTGATGAGATTGAGCCGGGTTTGTCGCTCCCGAACCAGAGCGCGATCTCCCTGGCTGCACTGGCTGCTGAGTCCGAGGCGTGGACACTGTTGCGCCGCATGTCGATGGCATACCGGGCACGGACTGTCCCGGGTGACGCCTTGGCCGGATCAGTCGCACCGTTCAAATTCCTGGCGCGAGCGACGGAATTGTGACCCGCCAGGATCAGGGCGACAACTGGCTGGTCGGTGAGACGTTCCAGCAGGCTATCATAATAGGGCTGTCCCAAATGCTCCCCATAATGCTCCGCCACCAGTTCCCTGGCCGGCCGGAGCATTTTCAATTGCGTGATCTCCAGACCGGCATCTTCGTAATGGGCCAGAATCGCCCCGATCAGGTGGCGCTCAAACGCATCAGGTTTGATCAGGACCAAGGTCTGTTCAACGGGATCGAAGTTGACCACGGGTAGGCCTCCAAAGTAAAAGAATTCGATTTTCATGATTGTATCATTGAGACCACTATCCCCGACAGACCTCCTTGACATTGACGTAACGTCAAGGTGTAAGCTGGCGACATGGATTACACGATCAATCAATTAGCTCGACTCGCGGGTGTCTCGACACGAACCTTGCGCTATTACGACCAGGTGGGATTGTTGAAGCCGAGCCGGGTCTCGGGCAACGGTTACAGGATCTATGACAGCCAGTCGGTTGACCGGCTGCAACAGATCCTGTTCTACCGCGAACTGGGCCTGGTACTGGATGATATCCAGCAAGCATTAGGCGAAAAGGAGCGCAATCCGTTGGATATCCTGTCGGTACAGCGTCAATTGATCCTCGCACGCCTCGAACAGACTCAGCGCTTGCTGGAAACGCTGGATCGCACCATTGCGGCACACAGGGGAGGAAAGAACATGTCAGACCAGGCGAAATTTGAAGGACTCAAAAGAAAACAGCTCGAGGAAAATGAGCGTCACTATGGCGAAGAAATCCGCGCTCACCATGGCGAGGAGGTCGTCCGGAAAGCCAATGAACGTTATCTGAATCAGGACGAGGCTACCTATTCAGTCGAGGCCCATGTCGGACTTGGTGAGATGTACGTGGCTGATGAACGGTTTACTCAATACTATGACCAGCACAAAGAAGGTGCGGCGAAATTCCTGTGTGACGCGATTGCCTATTGGGC
>JAQUEY010000174.1 GCA_028684955.1 Eubacteriales bacterium | reverse complement strand
GCAAGGCCAGTGGGTGGTGGATCCGACTTATGACGACATCACGGATTTTTCCGAAGGGATTGCCACGGCTTATGTCTGGGACAATGCGACGGCCAGCAGCTTGGTCGACACCCAAGGGCAGGTGATTGCGCAGGTCTATGGTTCGGTCGGGGCGTTTGCAAACGGCCATGCTCTGGTCTATGCCGCCGATGGCAGCCAATACTATATCAATGCCAAAGGTGAGAAGGTGACTGACTACCAGGCGCCGGCGCCTGGATCCGGCAATGCATTGCAATACGACCAGACATTTGCCGATGGGCTGGCAATCATCGGCAAATCGGTCGAATACAAAGATCTCTATGGCTTGTTTGCCGCGGATGGCCAGGCGATCTTGCCCCAGGAATTCGCCGGCATTGAACGTCTGGGTGACACGCTTTTCGCAGTGGCCAGGGAAACGCCCGACATTTTCTGGTACCGCGACCTGCCCAAGGCTTTGTTTGACCAGAAGGGCCAACAGCGGAGTGATTTTATCTACTATGATTTGACTGCGGCCGGCGAAGGCCTGGTCTCAGTCGCAGATCTGCACGACACCTATTTGCTGGATGAAGCGGGCCAGCTGGTAGCCGCCCTGGGGAAATTGCCCGGGAACGGGACGATTGAACTGGACCAGGGCCTGTTCAAGGCGACCATTGACCAGCAGCTGTCTTATTATACCCAGGATGGCCAGCTGGTCTGGCAGGAAAACCCAGTCGAACAGTTGGCCAATGGCTGGCAAGTGACCCGGCAAAAATCCAGTCCGGACCGGTTTACCGTGATCTATTATCCAGAAATCTCTGGACTGAGTGATCCGGCCGTGCAGACGACGATCAACACCACCTTGAAGGCGGCTTTTGCCAGCGATGCTGCAACCATCAATTTTGACGGCTCACAGGCTGCGCCGGGAACTGCCTATTATTGGGCAGATTTCAACGCCGAGACTGTCGCTGAGCTGCTGGTCGTCCAGCAGGCTGGCTATCTATACCCGATCGGCGCAGCCCATGGGATGCCCACCCAGACGAATATTCATATCGACCTGCGGACCGGCCAGATCTATGCTCTGAAAGATTTGTTCAAGGCGGGTGTGGATTACAAGGCACCGCTCGAAGGCAAGATCCGGCAGCAGATCCAGGCCCAGCTGGCGGCTGGCGGTGTGATGTATGATGATAAAAATCCCTCTTTGAACGAACATAATTTCAGATTGACAGCGGATCATCTGGAGCTGTATTACGATCCCTATGCCATTGCCGCCTATGCCGCCGGCTTCCCGACCTTCTCGATCCCCTACACAGAGATCAAGGATCTGATCGACCCGCAAAGCCTGCTCTGGCAGGCGATTCAGGGCAATTGAACAAAAAAGGGACCGGGTCTGTTTTATCGATTACCGATAAAACAGACCCGGTGAAATGAGCCGCTGCGAAAGATGGGATTTCTGTCACAATGAATTCAGGTGATGAAAAATGGCTGTGCAACAAGCGCCTTACCAGCTTCTGGAACGAGACGGGATGTTCGAAATCCGCTACTACGAACCGCTGATTCTGGCGATCAGCCCGGAGACCGATTTGAGCGGATCATCGGGATTTGGCCGCCTGTTCAATTTCATCAGTGGCGATAATCGCGACCGCAGGAAAATCGCCATGACGGCGCCGGTTCTGAATGACTTGGGCCAGCAACAATTGACGATTGCTTTTGTTATGCCCCACGAGTATCAGGCCGGGACGGTCCCTCAGCCAAAAGACCCAGCGGTCAGGATCCGTGAGGTACCTGCCCGCAAAGTGGCCGCGGTTGTTTTCAAAGGCAATGCGACGCCCCGGGCGATCGCCCGGCAAAGGGCTGCCCTGTTGGAATGGCTGGAGCAGCGTCATTTGGAGACGATCGGCCCGATCGAACTGGCGCGTTATAATCCACCGTTCATTCCGGGGATTTTCAAACGCAACGAACTATGGGTCGAATTAAAAGCGACGGCGGAATAAAGGCCGGATGCGATTTTATTGCGATGGCTTTGGCTCGAGTGGAAACTCAGCCAGGGTCGCTTTTATTGGAATGATATGGCAAAGCCTTCACTCACATTTCTTTGACTTGGACCTGCGTGCCAAAGACAAGCCACCAAACCCGCTGATGATCGCCATGTAGAAGCCCAGATCATACCACCAGCCGGTATTGTGGGTTTCATAGACGCGCAGGCTCTTGTTGAACAGGCCGCCGATCAGGGAGATCGGGGCAATCCAGCCATGCCAGACGCCCCAGAAAAATCCGGCGGGCTTGTCCGGGGTAGCCTTTCCGTCGCCGGGAATGCAGGCGGTCAGCAATACGGCGCCAAGCAGGATGAGCAGGACCAGGAGCAGCACCTTTGGCCAGCGGTTCTGGCGGTTCTTCCGGAATGTGATGACGCTTTTCTGTGACATGGATCAAGCACCTTCTTTCATATAGGACCGGTGGCTCACCAGATCCCGGGGATCAGGCGGTAGCGGACTTTTTTCTGGTAGGTTTCGTAGCCAGGCAGTTCTTTGAGCAGGAGTGTCTCTTCGTTTTGGATCCGGATCACGAGAATGACTGGCAGCAGCAGAATGGGGATGATCATGTAATAGGAGCCGAGGACGAAGGGTGAGGCCAGGTAGATGAGCAGGGCGGCCGCATACATGGGGTGGCGGATGATCCCGTACAGCCCGGTGTCGATCAGCTTCTGGCCTTCCTGGATCTCGATGATGCGCGAGGCATAGGCGTTTTCCCGCATGACTTCGATGAACAACGCATAACCCAGGATCATGACGATCACGGCCAGGATGACGAGCCAGAGCGGGACCTGCGACCAGCCAAAACGGTAGTCGAATCCTGGCAAGGTGTAGGCAAGCAGGAAAAAGACCGCCGTGAAATTCATCAGGCTTTTCTGCTGTTTTTGCCGTTCTTTCAACTGCAGGCGCTTGCGCAGGAGCTCAGGATCTTTCTTGATCAGATAGATCATGGTGACGGACATCAGCGCATAGAGTGTGATCAAAAAGAGCCAGCCATTGGGAAAGCGAAGCGTTCCTGCGGGCAGGAAAATCAGAACCCCCAGCACAAGAACTGAGAGCAGAGCCTTGATGACAGCCTGGATCAGAATCGGGCGCGAAGACATGGTTCGAATTCACCCGCTTTCGCCGAAAAAGCCTGAAGAAGCCTCGTATAAGTTGATTATAGCCCTTTCTGCCCCAAAAGGGACCCGGTCCCTTTTTCGGCAGGGTTTGCTATAATCAAAGCCAAAACCATGAGGAATACCGGTATGGAAACGATCAAGTTTTGTGCCCAGTGCGGAGCTCCGCTCGAAGAACCCGCTGCGAGATTTTGTCCGGAATGCGGTCAGCCGGTTGACGAACCAGCTGAAATCGCGGCCGTTCCGACAGTCAGCGCCGAACCCCTGCAGCCAGAGCCCAGCGCAGGCACAGGGGCTCTTTTATCCGAAAAGCCATTGGGTCATAGCCGGCTCAGGAAAATCCTACTGCCGGTGCTGGTGGGTGTAGTCCTCGTTCTGGCTGGATGGTTCGTCAAATCGGTGTTCTTCAAAGGCCATGCCATTTCCTCGCCCGTGGTTTTTGCAGATGGCCAGGTTTTTTATATCAATACCAGTGATGACTACCAGATTTACCGGATGAATCCGGACGGATCTGGGAAAGCGAAATTCGATGATTCGACGGCCTTCCGGCTGGTGGCTGATGGAGACTGGCTCTATTTTTCGGGCCTTGAGTTGTTTAAAATCCAGGCGGATGGTTCTGAAAAGGCCAAATTGGACAATCTCTGGCTGGATGAACTGGATGTGGGAAATGGTTGGATCTATGCAGAAGAGGGCCAGAGTGATGTCTCAGGCATCACCCGGCGGCGGACCGATGGCAGCCAGAGCGAGTTTCTAAACAATTTCCAGATCACCAATCTGGTGCTCGATGGCGACAGCCTTTTCTATCGGAATGTCGATGACAACGATGCTCTGTACCGGATAAAAATTGACGGTACAGATGAGCAGCGGCTGGTCGATGACCCGCTGGATTATACCGGCCTGGCCGTGCAAGACGGCTGGATCTACTATGCCAATGACAGTGAATCGTCCAAGATATACCGGGTCCGAATCGATGGGACAGAGCGCACCCAGTTGAGTGATGATTACGCGTCTTACCTCACAGTTGCGGGGGAGTGGATCTATTACTCCAATGGCGATGATGGCGGCAAACTGTACCGCATCAGAACCGACGGCAGCAACCGGGAGAAATTGAACGATGTCCGGTCGATTTATATCAGCTGTGACGGGACCTATGCCTATTATGCCGAGGCAGATCATGGGGATCGCCTCAGTCAGGTGCGTGTGCCATGAAAAAGCGCAATGGGGAACAAGTCAAACTGGTGCTCAGCCTTCTGCTCCTGCTCAGCGGAATCGGACTGGTCGTCTGGGCCGTGCTCAGCAGGGTTGACGGCAGTGGCTGGAGTTATGCCGTATGGTTGCTGGGTAGCCTGGTTGCCCTCACAGGTCTGCTGATGAGTCTGGTTT
>JAQUEY010000173.1 GCA_028684955.1 Eubacteriales bacterium | reverse complement strand
ATCTATGAAGATGTCGAGGATGACATCTGGGAAGACGAATTCAACGAAGCCTATGATGACGTCTACGACACCTATGCCACCGCATTCGATACCAAGTACAACCTGTATGACCAGGCGGTCCAGAATCTGGAGAATATCCAGCGCAACAACAACCTGACCATCCAGTCCCGTTCCGATGCCCTGACCAACACGAAACTGTCTGACAGCACGGCCTCGATCGAAAGCCAGCTGACCTCAGCCCGGAACAACCTTGAGGATGCGACCATCACAGCCCCGGTCAACGGCACGATCACGGAAGTCCTGGCAACGCTTGGTGTGCGGGCCAATGGGGCAGTGTTTGTCATCCAGAACACCGAATCCCTCGAGCTGTCGACTACAGTGGCTGAGTACGACATTCCCCTGATCAAGGAAGGCCAGGCTGTCCAGTTCACGACGGATGCGACCGGTTCTGATCTCCTCAGTGGCACGGTCGACCGCATTTCACCGACTGCGATCAATACCGATGGCGATTTCACTGTTACCGTGCGGATCGACCAGCCCGACGAACGCCTCCGGATTGGCATGAATGCCAAACTGACGATCGTCCTGGAAAGCCGCCCGGCCACCTTTGCGGTTCCTTACGACGCCATCACGACCGACGCAGCTGGCCAGACCATCGTGATCGCCTTGCGCGAAGACGGTGTGACTCGGTATGAGGTGCCGGTGACGGTCGGAATGGAAACCGATTATTTTGTCGAAATCAGTGGGCCGGAGGTCCAGCCGGGCCTTGTTGTCCTCAATGATCCTGAAGGCAAGAACGTCGCCGAATCCAGCACGCCAGCCGGTCCCTTTGGAGGCTGACATGTCATCTGACAACATGATCGAACTCGCCCAGGTGCGTAAGAGCTATTTTATCGGCCACCCCAACGAGTTCGAAGTCCTGCACGGGATTGACCTTCACATCCGGCGTGGCGAATTTATTGCCATCGTCGGAGCTTCCGGCTCTGGCAAATCAACCTTGATGAACATCATCGGGGTGCTCGACCGGCCAACCAGCGGCTCCTATTCGCTGGATGGCGTCGCGATTGAAACACTGCATGACCGTGAATTGTCCCGTATCCGCAACCACAAGATCGGCTTCATTTTCCAGAACTTCAATCTGATCGCCCGTTCCACGGCGATCCACAATGTCGAATTGCCCATGCTTTATGCCGGACTTTCCCGCCATGAGCGTCATGAACGGGCCAAGGAACTGATGGCCATGGTCGAGATGACCGACAGGGCCCGTCATCAGCCGAACGAATTGTCCGGTGGCCAGAAACAGCGCGTCGCCATCGCCCGGGCCATGGCCAATGATCCGGCGATCCTTCTGGCCGATGAACCGACAGGTAACCTGGATACGGCCACCGAACGGATGGTCATGGATGTTTTCCACCGTCTGCATGAGGAACAAGGAAAGACCATCGTCCTGATCACACATAGCCCGGACCTGGCAAAAGAGACAGACAGGGTTGTCACCTTGCGGGATGGCCAGATTATTGAAGACAGAAAGGGGGTGGGCCACGCATGAATCTCTGGGAAAACGTCCATCTGGCGATCAGCAGCCTGATGGCCAACAAAATGCGCGCCCTCCTGACCATGCTGGGCATCATCATCGGCATCGGCTCCGTCATCGGGATCCTGACCGTCGGCGACTCTCTGAGCGGCAGCATCAGTGATGATATCCAGTCTCTGGGGGCACGAAATGTTGCGGTCACCATCCAGGCCAGGGAGAGTGACATCAGCCGGGCCCCCGCCTTTGTCCAGGCTTTACGCAATGGCGGCAACGCTGCAGCGGACAAAGACTTGATCACAACTGATATGCTCGCAAATCTTAAAGCAGCCTTTCCAGGGAGCATCGAAGCAGTCAGCCTGACCGAAACCGTCGGCATCGGCGAAGTCCGGGACGGCCAGCGTTATGCCAACCTGACCCTGACTGGGGTCAATGCCGATTTCACGGTAGCCAATGAACTGACTATCCTGGGTGGCCATTTCCTGACCGCGGAAGAGACCGAGTCTTTCAAGAAAGTT
The DNA here is from genome assembly GCA_028684955.1 of Eubacteriales bacterium. Lineage (GTDB taxonomy): Bacteria > Bacillota > Clostridia > Saccharofermentanales > UBA5734 > UBA5734. The sequence continues at coordinate 2,492 of JAQUEY010000173.1, read as the reverse complement.
GCAGTTGTGTCCGATAAACTGGTGGACAATTTGTTTGGCAAGCAAAACCCGCTGGGCCAGACGATCGATGTGGTTATTGAAGGCATCGCCGACCGCTATACCATTGTGGGTATTTACGAATATGAGGAGTCTTCACTCAATCCCAGCATGGAAGCTGATGCTGACATCAACACCTCGGTTTACATTCCACTCAACACCGCCCTGCACCGTACCGGTTCGGCTGGTTACCAGAGTTTGACCCTGGTGACGACCAGCAACACGGATGCAGTTGCGTTTGCACCCACAGTTGAAGCGTTTTTCAAATTCTATTATGACAAGAACCCTGATTATGTCGTGCGGGCCTTCAGCCTGGAGAGCATGGCGGATACCATCAACGATGTCCTGGGTACGATCACCATTGCGATTTCCCTGATCGCAGCGATCTCTTTGCTCGTGGGCGGGATCGGAGTCATGAACATCATGCTGGTCTCGATCACCGAACGCACTCGCGAGATCGGTACCCGCAAAGCGCTGGGTGCGCCCAACAGCTCGATCCGGATCCAGTTCATTGTCGAATCCATGATCATCTGCCTGATCGGCGGTGCAATCGGGATCGTGCTGGGCCTTGTCCTGGGGTCAGTGGGCGCGTATTTCCTGGAATCCCCGGCCAGAGCGTCGATCGGAAACATCTCCCTGGCGGTTGGATTCTCGATGGCCATCGGCATCTTCTTTGGTTATTATCCTGCTAACAAGGCCGCCAAGCTCGATCCGATCGAGGCATTACGCTACGAGTAATTGATCTGCATGAGGAGGCTGTTGCATGGCTGCCTTCAACGACATTTTCACGGTTATCGGACTGAAACAACTCAGCGAAAAGGCCTATAAAAAGCTCATACATTCGTGAATAAAAATTCTGTATGTAAAAAGACCCTTCCGGACTTGCGTCTGGAGGGGTCTTGGCTTAGATGCGGATGTTTTGCCGGTTAAGTGAACTAGTTGTTATCGCCAAAGAAGGACCCCAGACCGATGTTGCCCAGCAGACTGCCTTCGCCCTTCTTCTGTCCTCCGCCAACTCGGCTGGCAGCGACGATGCGGTCGGCCAGGCGTGAAAACGGCAGGGATTGCAGCCAAACGGTACCGGGACCGGTCAGGGAGGCCAGCATCAGGCCCTCGCCGCCAAAAAGGGCACTCTTGATGTTGCCAATGAATTGCACGTCGTAATGAACCGATGGGGTCAAGGCGACCAGGCAGCCGGTGTCGAGCTTGAGCTGCTCACCGGGCTGGAGATCTTTGCGGATGATGGTCCCGCCGGCATGGAGGAAAGCCAGGCCGTCGCCCTCGAGACGCTCCATGATGAACCCCTCACCACCAAACAGGCCGACGCCAATTTTTTTCTGGAAAGCGATGCCAACAGAGATCCCCATGGCAGCACACAGGAAAGAATCCTTCTGGCAGATCAGCACGCCACCGTAGTCAGACAAATCAAACGGGATCACCTTGCCCGGGTAAGGCGCTGCGAACGCGACACATTTTTTGGTGGCCCCCTGGTTGGTGAACGTTGTCATGAACAAGCTTTCCCCCGTCAGCAGGCGCTTGCCGGCTGAAAAAAGCTTGCCCATCAAATCACTGCCGCCAGATGAGCCATCGCCGAAAATTGTGTCCATGGTGATGGCGCTGTCCATGTACATCATGACACCGGCCTCCGCCAGCATCGTTTCGCGTGGGTCGAGCATGATCTCGACAAACTGCAGATCATCGCCCAGGACCTGAAATTCCACTTCATGTGCTTTTCTCATGTCTTTTCCTCCCTATTGAACTATCCAGATCATTTTAGCACCAAATAATTCTGGCGGCTGTCTGGCGCCAGCAAACGACAAAGAAAAGGCCGCCTTGCGGCAGCCTCTTCGAAAGATTAAATTTGCAGTTTCCAGGTTATTGTCTGAATCAGACGCAGCCCTGGGCTTTCATCGCTTCGGCGACTTTCAGGAAGCCAGCGATGTTGGCACCGGCCATGTAGTTGCCCGGCATGCCGTACTCGGCTGCAGCGGATTCGCAAGACTTGAAGATGCTGACCATGATGTTCTTAAGCTTGGCGTCAACTTCTTCGAAGGTCCAGGACAAGCGGGCCGAGTTCTGGGACATTTCCAGACCGGAGGTGGCAACACCGCCGGCATTGGCAGCCTTGGCCGGTCCATAGAGGACTTTGTTGGCCAGGTAGACTTCAATGGCTTCCGGAGTCGAAGGCATGTTGGCGCCTTCGGCCACACAGAAGCAGCCGTTTTTGACCAGCATTTCGGCGCTGGCCTTGTCAATTTCATTCTGAGTTGCACTGGGCAGGGCGATGTCGCAGGGGATTTCCCAGATGTTGTTCGATCCTTCGACATACTTGGCTTCCGGATGGTACTTGACGTACTCACGGATGCGCTTGCGCTCAACTTCCTTGAGGCGCTTGACCAGAGCCAGGTCGATGCCGCGCTCGTCATAGATGTAGCCATCGCTGTCGGACAGGGTGA
>JAQUEY010000172.1 GCA_028684955.1 Eubacteriales bacterium | reverse complement strand
GGCAATGATTGGAAAGGTGATGTGCCAGAAATTCTGCAACTGGTTGGCCCCGTCAATGGAACTGGATTCGTAAAGTTCCTCGGGCACCGTCTGCAGACCCGAGATATACAGGATGGTGTTCATCGCCGCACTCTGCCAGACGGCAACCACGACAACGCCGATCCAGGCATATTCTTTCGTACCGAGGATGTTTTTCGAAAGCCAGGCTATTTCCAGAGCCTTGCCAATATCGGGCAGGATGTTGCCGAAGATGTACTTGAAGATGAAGCCAATGATGATGACACTCAGGACATTGGGCAGGAAATAGACGGCGCGGAAGAAATTGCGGCCATAGATTTTGGCATTGAGGTCGAGCGCCAGGATAAGGCTCAAGATATTGACCAGGATGGTCGCGAGAATGGCGAAACGGAACGTGAAAGAATACGTCTTGAGGATATTGGAATCGTGGATCAGGTCGATGTAGTTTTTAAAACCAACCATTTTGAAGGTCGGATTGAGTCCATTCCAGTTTGTGAAGGAATAGAAGATGCCCTGCAGGGCCGGAAACGTGTGAAAGGCAAAAAACAGGACAAATGCCGGCACCGTCATCAAATAGATGATCGGGCTGATCCGGTCTTTGCGCAATTTGCCAGCTGTTAGCTTGCTCATAAGCCGATAGCCTCCCTTTCGATCGGACCCTGGAACAAAGATGGTGTGATTCGCCGTTGTGTTGACCGGCTCCTCACACCATCTGTCCATCAGGGCTGTAAAAAATTCAGGTTAGAGGTTTTTAGGATGATGATCACCCGATCAGAGTTTGAGTTATTGACGGCCTTTGTATTCATTCCAGGCCTGGTCCATCTTCTCCAGAGTGGCAGCTTCATCCTGGTCCAGGACGAATTCCTGCAGCAGTTTGTCAAGGGTCATGGAAGAGGGGACATAGTGGTCGGGGAAGTCAACAACATTGCCGGCAGCAAAGGCTTCTTTGACACCTGCCAGGGTCGGTTCCTCCTGTGAGACACCTTTGACAGCAGAGAAGCATTTCTGTTCACTGATGTACTGGGTGGCATTGCCCTGTTCCATGAGGAAGTTGATCCACTTCATGGCCGCGTCCTGCTGAGCCGGCGTGGCTTTGGCCGAAACGGAGAAGAGCAGGTCGACACCAGAGACGACTTTGGCCGGATTGCCAACCGGATAGGGGAAGATGCCCAGGTCGATTTCCGGATTGGCTTTCAGGATATCGGTGATGGCCCAGACACCCTGCAGGTACATGGCAGATTCGCCGTTAGCGAAGGCCGTGTTACCATCAGCATAGGCTTTGCCCATGTTGTCATCGTGGCCATAGGCGAGAAGTTGCTTGAAGAGTGTCATGGATTCGGCCCAGCCTTCACTAAAGGTGGTTTCGCCGGCATTCACTTTCTGGAAAAAATCGGCTGGCGCAGCATTGGCAGCGATGACGTTAAATGCCGGCAGAGTCGTCCAGGATTCACCAAAGGTGAAGTAGAACGGTGTGATACCCGCTTTTTTAAAGGTTTCGGCGGCAGCGATGAATTCATCCCAGGTCTTGGGGATCTCGACGCCATTATCAGCAAAGATTTTCTTGTTATAGATGACAGCGTCTGCATTGGCGGCGTAAGGGATGGCATAGACCTGGTCCAGGCCAGAGACCATTTTGATCGTATCGACATAGGCCGACTGGACATTGGCCAGTTCGGGAGAATTGGTCAGGTCGACATAGGTGCCGGCCTTGGCCAGATCGGTGTAGAGGTTATCCGCACCAACAGCAATGATGGTTGGCACGTCGCCGGAAGCAACACGGGTCTTGATCACGGTGCCTGCATCAGCTGGCGCATTCTGGGTGATCTGGATCGTCGGATTGGCTTCCTGGAATTTGGCGATCAGAGCATCAAAGGTTGACTGAGCTTCACGTTTGTATTGGAAAAATTCGATTTCTACTGTTTCACCGGCAGTTTGGGCAGCCGAGGTTTCACCTGCCGCTGTGGTGGCGGCAGGGGCAGCGGTGGTGGCACCGGTGCTGAGGCAACCGGTCAGGAGAGAGGCCATCAGGGCGATGACGAGGGTAAGGGTAATGACTTTTTTCATGGTTTCCTCCATTTGTTTACTGCTCATTTACCAATTTCTGGTAAAATGGCAGTGCATTCAGTTGCAGCCAGACTCTGGTGTGTTGTCATTTGCCGTGCACACGCCAGGTCTGGTTTTCCCTTTTCCAGGGAAAGTTCATGGGATACGTTTCATAGCCTCCTTTCTGGGTGATGAATAACTTTGACGGACAGTCAGTTTTGACGGGACAACAATATTGATCACGACTTGTCTGCCCACCAGGCGATCATGCAGGGTTCTGACCGCCTGGCGGCCGATCTCCTCAGAAAACATGCGGACAGACGAAAGGGGCGGATTCATGAAAGCAGCAGCTTCAATGTCGTCGAAGCTGATGATCGATACATCTTCCGGGACTCGGATGCCTGCCTCACGGAAAGCATGAACGACACCCATGCTCAACGGATCGCTGCCGACCAGAAATGCCGTTGGCAATTCTCCCCGGGCAATGGCTTCGTTGGCCATGCGCTGGCCATCTGCGGCGGTCCAATTGCCAATGTAGACATGTTCCTCCAGATACAGACCCAGCTGTCTCATTTTGCTTTCATAAGCCTGATGCCGGATGTCTGGTTCGGCTGTACTTTCCAGCGTGGCCACATTCAGAATCATCTCGCTGCCACCGATGAAACCAATGGACCGGTGGCCAAGATCCGTAAGGATATCGATGCAAGCTTCTGTTGCTTCAGCCAGGTCAGACAAGACCGCATCAAAATCAGGATCATGCCTGAGCATGTTATTGACGAAAACCAGATTGTCATTTTCAAAATAAATCTGGCGCAGCGATTTGGGATCTATGGAACCGACGACGATCAGCCCGTCCAGATCGGAAAAGGCGGCTGAGGTCAATGACTGGCTGATCCGCAGTGTTGATTTCAGCGCGATGCCCAAGGCATTGCATTGCTTTTCGATCCCGAGGCGAATGGAAAGATAATAGGGGTCGTTGACTTCATCTTCCTGGGATGTGGTTAGCAGGAGCCCGACATTGAATGTGCGCTTAGAATCAGTCGTTTTGAATTTTCTCGGCCGGCTCGGCTGATAGCCCAGCTCACTGGCGGCGTCGAAGATTCTTTTCCGGGTTTGCTCAGATGCTGAAAAGGAGGCATCCCCGTTGAGGACACGGGAGACGGCAGCCTCTGAAACTTGTGCGAGTTTTGCGACATCTCGGATACGGATCATGCAGCGCCTCCGTTTTTAGTAAATTTACTTTCTACTTGACTAAATTATAGCAAGCACCCCTTGACAAAACAAGGCGTATTTCGCTGAATATTCGAGGCTAGTTTTGTACATCTCACATAGTAAAATTTACCAATCGGCAAAACGGCGGAGATCGACATCATTACTTTTCGTTTTGAGACAGTTATGTCATTGATCCAATTTTATTATTTTTACTAAACATCCAGCTAATCCTGACTGCTATTCAACTCTGACGCATGATAGAATGAAGAAAATTTGCACATTCAACAATCCAGGAGGCTCACCCATGTCTGATCCACTCACCCTTTTCCTCCAAGTCCTGCCCATCATCTTGCTGATCAGCCTCGGCATGCTCTTGCGCCAGACCCGTTTTCTCAAGCCCGAAACAGTCGAGCAACTGAAGCAGATGGTGCTCTCGATTGGCCTGCCGGCCCTGCTGTTCCAGGCCTTTGCCAGCACGACGCTCAACCAGTCTTATCTGGCCATTGTGGCAACCGTTTTTGTGACCTGTCTGGTGCTGCTCGGGGCCGCCATCCTCGTTTTGCGCCTGATGAAAGTCGACAATCCATTTGCCCCGGCCTTGTTCACCGGCTTTGAAACCGGAATGATCGGCTATGCGCTCTATCTGGCCGTCTTCGGCCAGAGCGAGGTCTTCCGGCTGGCGATCGTCGACCTTGGCCAAGTCACTTTTGTCTTTTTCGTCCTCGTCACCTACATCAGCCGCCAGAACGGCAATAGGCCGAGCGGCTGGCAGCTCATCCGCTCGTTTCTGCTGTCGCCGGTCATCCTGGCGATTTTGCTCGGCATCCTCGTGAGCCTGACCGGTCTCAGCACCCTGCTCGAGACGACACGGGGCGGCCAGATGGTGGCGACAACCCTCCAGCTCCTCGGCAATCTGACGGTCCCCCTGATTACAATCGCGATCGGCTTCGAGCTGCATCTGGGCCGCGCGACCTTGAAGGCACCTTTGCTGGCGGCGCTGGTCCGGATTCTCATTCTGTTCGCCTTGGCCACCCTGATCAACAAAGTCCTGATCCGGGATCTTTTACACCTCGAGCCGCAATTTGAGACTGCCCTGATGACCTTGTTCCTCCTCCCTCCCCCCTTCGTCATCCCGATTCTCATGCGGGAGAAGCGCCCCGAGCACCGTCAATTTGTACTGGGCACGCTCTCGATCCACATTATTTTGTAGCTGGTTGCATTCATTTTGGTGATTGGTTGATTCGAAATCTGCACATTTTCAACCCATCTGCTTTACGAGT
>JAQUEY010000171.1 GCA_028684955.1 Eubacteriales bacterium | reverse complement strand
GGATCAGAGGGATGCTGTAGAGGACATCGACGATGCGCATCATGAAGTTGTCGACCTTGCCGCCGATATAGCCGGAAATGCCACCGTAGATGACGCCGATGGTCAGGTTGATGATGCTGGCGACAATGCCGATCGACAAGGAAATGCGCGCACCATAGACGGTGCGGATAAAGAGATCACGACCAAGTTTATCGGTGCCGAACAGGTGCTGCAGGTTGGGTGCCAGATTGCGGGCTGTCCGGATCTGCTGGTCATAGGTGTAGGGATAAAAGAATGGGATGATGATCGCGCCCAGAACGATAACCAAAAGGACTGCAGCAGCGACGAGGGCAGGTTTGTGGCGGCGGAAGCGACGCCAGGCATCCTGCCAGTAGGTGACACTGGGCCGGACAATACCGGCACTGATCCGTTCGCTTTCCTGGATGGGTGTGAACAGTTCCTGATTGAGTTCCATCGTTTCAAGCCTCCTTGATGTTGCCGATCTTGATCCGGGGGTCGATAAAGCCATAGATGATATCGACCACAAAATTCAAGATGATCAGGATGGCGGCGTAGAAAATGGTGGAGCCCATGATCATGGTGTAGTCACGGTTGCCGATGCTGTCGACATACTGGTAGCCGATGCCCGGAATGGTGAACATTTTCTCGATGACAAAACTGCCAGTCACCAGGGCGGCAATCGTCGGGCCAAGGTAAGTGACAACAGGCAGAATGGCATTTTTCAGGGCATGCTCCATGATGACCCGCATCTCGGACAGACCCTTGGCCCGGGCGGTGCGGATGTAGTCCTGGCCGATGACATCGAGCATGCTCGACCGCATCAGGCGCGTGATGAAAGACATCGAATAACCGGACAGGGCGATCATGGGCAGGATATACTGCGAAATGGACAACCATCCCGTCGCATCGGTGGTCCAGATGACCGGGAACCAGCCCAGCTTGACACAGAAGACATAGATCAGGACAGAAGCAAGCACAAAGCCCGGCACGGTGACACCAAGTGTGGCCAGGAACATGAAAGAATAATCCTGCCACTTGTTCTGCTTGAGTGCGGAGATAATCCCCATCGGGACACTGAGGATCACCGTGACCAGAACGGCCAGGATGCCGATCTTGGCTGTGATCGGGAAACCAGCCCCGATCAGCTCGTTGACGGTGCGGCCGCGGAATTTGAATGAAGGGCCGAAATCACCGCGCAACAGGTCGCCCATGTAGTCGGTGTACTGCTTGAACAAGGGATCATCGAGATGGTATTTCTCGTTCAGGGCTGCGATGATCGCTGCCTCAAGCGGTTTTTCTCGGGTGAAAGGGCCGCCGGGGATCGCATGCATCAGGAAAAACGTGATCGTTGAAATCGCGAAGAGCGTCAGGATCATCGCGATCGCCCGCTGCAGAATGTATCTCGTCATGGGCTTTCGTCTCCTTTGGGAAAAAATGTCAAAAAAAGGGCCGTCTTGCAACGACCGTGTTTTGTGAAATTATAACACAAAAACTGATTGAAAACGCACCATCCCAAGCTTTTTTGGTCATAAATAACACGATTTTCACTCGGGCCTGACCGTGGTGGTCGTTTGTTCAGATCTCGCGTCGTCCTTCCATGGCCCGGGCCAGGGTGACTTCGTCGGCATACTCGAGGTCACCACCCATCGGGATGCCGTGGGCAATCCGGGTGGTGCGGATATTGGCCGGCTTCAAGAGCCGAGCGATGTAGAGGGCTGTTGCTTCGCCTTCGACAGTAGGGTTGGTGGCCAGGATGACTTCCGTGATGGTTTCATCGGAGCGCAGGCGGGCCAAAAGCTCGCGCAGGCGAATCTGGTCCGGCCCGATGTTTTGCAGGGGCGAAATGACCCCGTGCAAGACGTGGTAGAGACCTTTGTATTCATGGATCCGTTCCATGGCGGCTACATCGCGCGGATTTTCCACCACGCAGATGACCGTGCGGTCGCGTCCGGGTGAGGCACAGATGTCACAGGGGTCCTGGTCGGTCAGATTGCAGCAGACAGAACATAACCGGGTTGTTCGCCTGGCTTCGAGGATCGCTTCGGCTAAGGCCTCCACTCGATCCTGGGGCTGAGCCAGCAAATGGAAAGCCAGGCGCTGGGCAGATTTGCTGCCAATGCCTGGTAATTTGCCCAGTTCAGCGATCAGTTTGGCGATCGTAGGTGAATAGCGGGCCATCTGTGGCTTAGAAGGGCATCCGAGCGCCGCCGGTGACTTTGGCCATCTTTTGTTCAGACAGTTCTTCCATTTTGCGCAAGGCCTCGTTGACTGCGACCATGACCAAGTCCTGGAGCATCTCGACATCTTCAGGATCAACGGCTGCCGGGTCGATCACCAGGCTTTGCACCTGCTTCTGGCCGTTGACCGTGACTTTGACGACACCGCCGCCTGCAGTCGCATCAACACTCAGAGTTGCGATTTCTTCCTGGGCTTTTTCCATTTCTCGCTGCATGCGCTGGGCTTGCTGCATGAGCTGGTTCATGTTGCCCATGCCACCACCCATGCCGCCGGGAAATCCACCGCGAGGTCCTTTTGCCATTGTCTTCAATCCTCCATGGTCATTGGAATGCCGAATGTCTCGGCTGAATGCTGTAATTTGCTGATCCATTCCGGCTGGGCATCCCCTGCGGGCTGGCCCCCGTCCTGGCTTGGCTTCTTCTGACTGGCTTGTCCTTCCAGGATCACGTCGACTTCAAACACCTGCCCGGTCAGGCCCTGCAGAATGTCGCGCAGGATCTTGAGGGCACTGGCCGAACGGAATTCATCATAATGCACCTGATCTTTTCTGGCAAACTCGAGCTGCAGCGTGGTTGCAGCTGGCAACTGCACCTTGGCAGCCCGGCCAAACAAGAACAGGGTCATTTGGCCACTGTCACCCAACTTGCCCAGGACTTGCTGCCAAAGCTCGGCAGCATCAAAGACCGGGGCGGGAGTTGATTCAGACTCCTGACTGACCGGGACAACTGGCGCTTCGTCGCCGAAAGGTGGGTAATCATCGGCGTCCAGCGGCCGGGACTGAGCGGGCGGTGCCTCTGGTAATGGCGCCTCATCATCCGTTAACGGCGGTTCTTCTGGCAGGGGAGGTTCCTCCGGTAGCTCAGGTGTGGCCACAGCGATCGGCGCAGGTTTTTCCGCCGCTACTGCCGCTGGCTTTGCTGCTACTGGTGCGACGGGTTCAGCAGGATGGCTGGCTGCCTGTGCCACTGGTGCTACCGGTGACACTGCTACCGGTGCCACTGCTGCCGGTGCCACGGCAGCTGGGCGTTTTGGGCTCAAATCCCTGGCAACTGGTGGTGCTGCATCGCCGGACGTCGTTTCACTGACCAGGCGAAGCAGGCCGATTTCCAAGATTGTGCGGGTGTCGCCGGCCCAGCGCAAGTCGCCGGAAAGGCTGGAGAGACCTTTGATCCAGGCCATCAACTGAGCCTGGGTGGCGACCTGGGCCAGACGGTTCATCTGGGCCAGACTGTCGGCTGTGGTCTGGATCAGGCGTTCCGGCCGGTCCGAGACTTGGCAGACCAGAAGATTTCTGAACAACTGGGCCAGATCAGGGATCAGGCGGGCCATGTCGCGGCCAGCCATCACCAGTTTGTCAACCAGATCGAGGGTTGACGCTGCAGCGCCCCCGATCAAAGCATCGGCCAGTTCCAGCAAAGCGTCGTCTTTCGTCAGACCGGCCAAGGCCAGGATGTCATCCCGGGAGATGGTCCCCTGGCAACTCATGCGCGCCTGGTCTAAAAGGCTGATCGCATCGCGTAGCGCCCCGTCGGCAAACGAGGCGATGGTTTCCAGGCCGCTGGTATCGATGGTGATCCCGTCAGCTGTGGCAATTTCGCGCAGCCGGGCAGTGATGCTCTCGACTGGGATGCGGCGGAAATCATAGCGCTGGCAGCGCGACAAGATCGTTGCCGGAATGCGGTGCGGTTCGGTGGTCGCCAGGATGAATACAGCGTGGGCAGGAGGTTCTTCGAGTGTTTTAAGCAGGGCATTGAAGGCCCCGGGGGTGAGCATGTGGACTTCGTCGATGATGTAGACCTTGTATCTGGCTTTGGATGGCATGAAGTTGACTTCGTCTGTGATGCGCCGGATATTGTCAACACTGTTATTGGAAGCGGCATCCATCTCCACCACATCGAGCAGGGAACCATCGAGAACGCCGCGGCAGATCTCGCACTGGTTACAGGGGTTGCCGTCCTGGGGATTAAGACAATTGATGGCCCGCGAAAAAATCTTGGCCAGGGTGGTCTTGCCGGTGCCGCGGGTACCGCTGAACAGATAGGCGTGGGCGATCTGGCGGCTGATCACCGCCTGGCGCAGAGCAAAAACAGCGTGCTTTTGTTCGACAACCTCATCAAAGGTGCGGGGGCGCCATTCACGATAGAGGGCCAGATAGGACATGCACGGACCTCCGGGAAATAAATTCGCCATGTCTGACCTGCAGCCGTCGCAGGCTTTGCTGTAACACATGCGGTTGACCGCTTACCGCTGCTTCCTTCCGGACCTGACGGGGTTCACGGGCCACATCGCACAGGACCAGCGATCGGCTGCAGATCA
>JAQUEY010000170.1 GCA_028684955.1 Eubacteriales bacterium | reverse complement strand
TCTCCTTGCTGATGATTGATGTGGATGATTTTAAACAGATCAATGACAGATACGGGCATGCTACCGGGGATTACGTCTTGAAAGAGCTTGGGCAGATCTTGCTGGCTCATTCCAGAACGACAGATTTTGTCTCACGCATAGGCGGAGAGGAATTCGCGATCATCCTTGAAAAGACACCCAGAGCTGAAACGATTCATGTCGCAGAGCGCATCCGGGATTCTATTGAATCACAGTCTATCACATTACCCGATGGATCCCTTTTGTCAATCACGGTATCCATTGGCGTTGCCATGTATCCAGATACCGTTCGTGATATCAAGACTCTGAAAGTTGCGGCAGACATGAACTTGTATGAGGCCAAGCATACGGGCAAGAACAAGGTCTGCATCGACCCAGCCTGAGACTTCGGCATCATTATATTGCCCATGCTATAATATTAGTGCCCCCTGTGGTGCCAGGTCCCATCCGTGAAAGAAGTGTGATGCAGGATGAAGAAATGGATCTCATTCGCACTCATCCTGGCGCTCGTGGTCCTGTTGCCGGCCACTGTGATGGCCAAGCCAGCCTATGCCCATGAAGCGCAGAACAAAGTCAAGGCTCACGCTGTTCTCAATGTGAAACTGCCCGTCTATCATGTGACCGGCGGGACATCTGACCAGGTGGACGATGACAACCCCTACAAGGGCCACATCACCGTAACCACCCCTCGAGGCGCCAACAACCTGATCATCCGCGGGGTGATCGATGAACTGAAGAAAAAGACCGAGTATTCCGTCTGGGTCCAAAAATTGTCCGGCTATACCGGCACGTATCTGGACCGCAATACCTCCCTTCACTACTATAAATTGGTGCTGTTCAAAACCGATGATGACGGCCACGGCAACTTCCATCTGAAAATCGCCGACAAAGACCTGCCAGCCGGGACTTATGAGCTGCAGGTCGCGGTCAATGAAGGCGCGACCACCGTGGCCGCCACGAAGAAATGGCTGGAAGTCACAGTCAAATGACAATTCCCGGGATCCGGCACCCACTTTTAGCAGGCCATTTTCCCAGATTGGGAAAGTGGCCTGTTTTCATGTCTCGCTGTACGGTTTTAGCATGGAAACAGCCAGCAAAATCTGATTCATGCGACTTATTGACCACTCTGGTCAACGGTGCTACACTGAAATTGACCACTCTGGTCAACAAAGACCGGAGTCAATCAACTCGGCGAGGTGATTCCATGCAGGAGATCATGCCCGGCATCGAACCGGAAAAAAGAGACCGCATTCTCAATGCGGCGATCGAAGAGTTCGCCACTTTCCCCTACGAAAAAGCCTCGACCAACCACATCGTCGCCAAGGCGGGCATTTCCAAGGGCCTGCTTTTCCATTATTTCGGCAGCAAGCAGGAACTGTATGAGCAACTGGTCGGTTTTGTGATCGAGAAGATGTACCGCTCGATCATGGACCGCATCGACTGGAACGAGTCGGATCTGTTCGAGCGCTTAAAGCAGATCGCCCTGATCAAAATGGAAGTCCAGCAGGCCTATCCTCACCTTTTTGATTTCTTGCTCAAGGTGATCAGTAACCAGCATTTGGCCAAGGCGGCTGAAATGATCGAGTTCTACAAAGGCTACGGCCTCGATTTTGCGCAAGTCAGTCAGGACATTTACACGCGCAATGTGGACTACGGCAAATTCCGCGATCCAGCCACCACGCGCGAGGCGGTCAACATCGTCCGTTGGTCGCTCGAGAAATACGGCGAGGAACTCCTGGCCCAGATGAGCTCTGACACCCCGCTCGATCTGGCCCAGGCAGCCGTGAGTATGAATCACTACATGGATATCCTGAAACAGTCATTCTATAAGCCGAGCCTTGAACAGGAGGGACATGCCGTATGATCACCGTTGAGCATCTCTACCATTCCTATGGCAGAAACGACGTCTATGCCGTCAAGGATGTCAGTTTCGACATCCCGAAAGGTGAGGTTTTCGGATTCCTCGGCCCCTCCGGCGCGGGGAAGTCGACGACCCAGGGCATCCTGACCGGACTTTTGCGCTTGCAAAAAGGACAGGTCACGGTCGCCGGGTTTGATGTCAAAGAATTGAAAAGCAGCATGTTCAACCGGATCGGCATGTCTTTCGAGCAGTCCAATGTTTACAGCAAATTAACCGCGCGGGAAAACCTCCAGTTTTTCGCCAAGCTTTACGACGTCCCGACGCGCGACCCCGATGAACTGCTTAAGCTGGTCGGGCTGGACGGCAAGGGCCAGATCCGGGCGGGTGAATTTTCCAAGGGCATGAAACACCGCCTGACCTTTGCCCGCTCGATGCTCAATAACCCTGAGCTGTGGTTTCTCGACGAACCAACAACCGGCCTGGATCCGGCGATCGCGGCGACCATCAAGGGCATCATCCGCGAGCAAAACCAGCAAGGCGTCACGGTTTTCCTGACGACGCACAACATGTACATCGCCGACGAACTGTGCTCACGCGTGGCCTTCATCGTCGACGGTGAAATCAAGCTGATCGACAGCCCGAAAAACCTCAAGCTCCAGCATGGCCAGAGCCTCGTGACGGTCGAATATGGCGACGACTGCAAGCTGGTCAGTGAGACGCTGTCGACCGTCGATGCTCAGGGCAGGAAGCGACTCCAGGACCTGATCTCTGGCCAGCGCATCCGAACCATGCACACGAAGGAAGCAACACTGGAGGAGATCTTCATCCAGGTGACCGGAAGGGAGCTGGTCTGACATGAAGCTGTGGTCCAGTTTTATAAAAGAGCTCCTGATCGCCTCGCGCGGCTTTTATTTCTACGTCGAGCTGATAGCCGCTTTCATCCTGCTTTTTGTCCTGCTCTTTGTCGTGCCGGACAATTTTTCCAGCAAAGAGGAGGAATTCCTCTATCTGGCGATCCCTGATCCGGCCATCGAGGCAGCCTACATCGAGACCTTCGAAGACCTCGACGGCGCACCGGAATCAGTCGTTTTGAAAATCGGCCGCGACGAGATCACCACTCAGCTGTATGAGAGCAAGGATGCAAAGCTCCATGTCGTGGCGACCGAGGCCGACATGGTCCGTCTTGCCGAAGATCGCCATCTTTACGGTGCCACGATCCAGCTCGATCCTGTCGATGGCCAGTGGCATTACACCTATTACCTGCAAGGCAACGAAACAAGTCGGCTGAAGCAGCTGCTCCTGGTTCTGCATGCTCAGGACGATGCCGTCGTGTTCCCTGCAGCTGAGAATCAGCCGGTCGAGACGCTGGCCAGCGAATTGGTCCTGCTATCGGACCGGGAAAACCTGCTACCGGTTTTCCTGACGTTCAATGGCGCCCTGATGGGCTTTTTCATCATCGCTGCCTACATTTTCCTCGACAAAAAGGAAGGCGTGATCAAGGCTTATGCAGTATCGCCCTCTCCGCTCTGGCACTACCTGCTCAGCAAAGTGCTGGTGCTCACATTGACGATGCTCGTGACGTCGCTGCTCCTGGTCGTGCCGCTGATGGGGCTTAGGGTCCATTACCCACTCACCGTGCTATTCCTGGTTACGACTGGCTTTTTCGCCTCTGGCCTGGGCCTGATCGTAACCGGCTATTTCGACGACATGGCCCAGTCCTTCGCTGTCCTGTTCCTGATCATGATCGGTCTGATGCTGCCGGCTCTGGCGTATTTTTCGCCAAGCTGGAACCCTGCCTGGCTCAAGATTTTACCCAGCTATTACATGATCTATGGCTTCCGGGAGATTTTCCGCCAGGCGGACCTGGGATTTGTCGTACGCTTGTCAGCAGCCTACCTGGCAGGTGGTGGGGCCTTGTTTGCCTGGGCCCATGCCCGGTTCAAACGGACCCTGACGGTTTGAGG
Source organism: Eubacteriales bacterium (assembly GCA_028684955.1). Lineage (GTDB taxonomy): Bacteria > Bacillota > Clostridia > Saccharofermentanales > UBA5734 > UBA5734. The sequence goes on along the minus strand of JAQUEY010000170.1, from coordinate 731 downwards.
AGGTGACTGGGATGTTTCGCAAATTGCTGCTCATTTTCACCCGGGACCTCAAGGTCAGCCTGCGCGATTTCATGTCGCTGTTCATCATCCTGTTCCCCTTCGTCCTCGCGCTTATGGTCAATTTTCTGGCGCCCGGCATCGAAGACACGATGGTCAACATCGCCCTGCTCAGAGATGAGAATCCAGGCATGGCCGATTACCTCGACGACTATGCTCATATCAGCCAGTTTGCCGACCGTTCTGCATTGGAAGAACGGATCCTGGCACGCGACAATGTCGTCGGCATCGTCGGCCAGGGTGAGGCGGCCGTTATTCTGACTCAGGGCAATGAACCAAAGGAAGTCGTCGATTTTGCGCGCCTGCTCAAGACATTTTTCGAATATGGCCGGTCGGCTGCGGACACAACGGCAGAGATCCGGGATTTCGGGGTCAAGACGCCGCCGATCAAGATGCTGTGGGCCAACATGGGTATTTTGCTGATGACGGCGCTGGCCGGCATGCTGGTTTCCCTGAATATCGTCGAGGAAAAAATGGATAATACAGTCAGTGCGATCAATGTCGCACCGATCAGCCGGATCGCCTGGATCTTCGGCAAATGCCTGATGGGCCTTTTGCTGGCCCTTCTGGGCAGTGTGATTCTGGTCTATTTCATGGGCGTAGCCGCGCATGTCAATTTCGCCCAGATGCTGGTCCTTGTTTTCGCAGCCTCGCTGATCAGCATCATGATCGGC
>JAQUEY010000169.1 GCA_028684955.1 Eubacteriales bacterium | reverse complement strand
GAGCTCCTCAGCTACGCCGAAAAAAACTGGAGCACGGTCAAAGGAATCATTCGACCTTGATGGATGACCGGGCCTGTCCAAACCGGTTAAGGACAGCCTGGTTTCAATATCAATTTTCACAATCCATGCCAACCTCACCCAGTCCAAAAATTCAAGGAGGAAATTTCATGAACAAGAAAACGATCAGTCTGCTGCTTGCCCTTGTTATGCTGCTGTCTCTCCTGTCTGCCTGCTCAGGTAGCCAGGCCAGTGCAACAACGGCAAATGCAACCACCGCAGCCCCTGCCGCTGCAGCGACTACGGCAGAAACCGCCACCGATTTCGCCGGCCAGGAGCTCTCCATTCTCGTCTCCCAGGGCTGGATGGACAATTTCTACGATGGCATCATCGCCCGTTTCGAAGACCAGTATTCGGTCACCGTCGATTTGCAGACAGTTCCTGCGGACCAATATGATGACCTGCTGCAGTCCAAGCTGACGACTGGCACGGCCACGGACATTTTCTGGATCCAGTCCAATCCTTTCGCGATCAAGAGCGTCCTGGTCGATCCCGCTGCCTATTGCATGGACTTCACCGGAGCCGCCTGGCAAGCAATCATTCCCGAGGAACGCCAGTCTGCCTGCATGGCTGACGGCAAACTCTACGGTATGATGCTTTGGACGAATTCTCCAGAATACGTCATGCTGTACAACAAGACGTTGTTTGACGAAATGGGTCTTGCGCAGGTCCCGGGCACCTATGCGGAATTGCTCGCCGCTTGTGACACCCTTGCAGCCGAAGGCATCACGCCCTGGTTTGTACCGGGAGCAGATGGATGGCAACACCAGCTCGCTTTCTTCCAGATCGGCGGCGTCTATGAGCAAGCCCAGAAAGGTCTCTATGACGGCCTGAACAACAACACCGCCACTTTTGCCGACAATGCCAAAATGCAAGAAGTCCTCGGCCAGATGAAAGAGCTCAGCGACAAAGGCTACTTTGGCGATGACTGGATCGGCACGGACAGCACCAATATGGCCAATCTGTTTGGCGACCGTTCGATCGCGATGGCCATGGCCAACCCAGGCTACATCAACCAGATCAAAGAAGAAACTGGTTCCACTGATGAGTTCGGCTTGTTCCTGATCCCTCTGGGCGACAACCAGAATTATCCGACCAACCCTGCCGGACCAATTATGCTGGCCAACAAGAATTCACAAAATCCTGAGCTGGTCAAAGCCTTCTTCGACTTCTGCGTGACCGATGAAAGCCTGCAGGAACTGCTCGATGCCCATACCGGCTGGACCAACCTGGCTGTCAATGAAGAAGTTGCCAAGATCAACCAGCACTGGCTCGATGCCGAAAAGGCCCTGATCGAGAATGTCCCGTCAGAACGCCGCCAGGCACCGGTCCTGCAAACGGGCACCAAATTCACCAACGATTACTGGATGGATTTCGGCGCTGACATGGTCGCCTATTTCACCGGCCAGATCGAAGCCAACGATGTCCTGAAAAACATGGACGCCAACCGGGCTGAATCGGCTACCTTACAGGAAGACCCGGCCTGGAAATAAACATCAGTCTTTTACACCGATTCCTAACCCATCCGGCAATTTCTAACGGGTCGCATCATCACAATGCCGGAAGCCTGAACGCAAGCTTCCGGCATTTTTGATGGACAAAACAGGATCATCCAATCCGCCATAGAACCAAATCCCAGCCATGCATCCAGCTATCCCGCCAGTCCGGGAGTGAAAGTGGTGAAATCACGTGAACAAGCAAAAAATCTACCCGCAGTGGTTCCTGCTCCTGCCACTGGCTTTGTATGCCCTCTTTTTCCTGCTGCCTGGCCTGGCCGGCATTCTCTATTCATTTACTGACTGGAATGCCCGCAATGTCAGCCAGATCCAATTCATCGGCCTGGCCAATTACCTGGAAATTTTCCAGTCCAGGACTGCGTATGCCCAGGGGATCTTCAACACCCTGCGCTTCACGATCATCTCCAATTTCGTCAAATTGATTCCTGCCCTGTTTCTGGCCATTCTGCTGCAGAAAGGACTTCAGGGGCAGAATTTCTACCGGACCATCCTCTACTTGCCGTCGATTCTGCCTTTCCTGATCATCGGCCTGACCTTCACCTCGATCCTCAACTACAATACGGGCCTTTTAAACAAGTTGCTCGAATTCCTCCATTTGGATTTTCTCAAGCAGAAGTGGCTCAGCGACCTCGATGTGGTCTGGAAGTCGATTTTTGGGGTGGATGCCTGGCGTGGCATCGGCTATGTCATGACGATTTTTCTGGCCGGACTGAACACGATTCCCCATTCATATTATGAAGCGGCGGACATCGATGGGGCCAATTTCTTCCAGAAACTGATCTACATCACACTACCCATGCTGTCCGGAGCGATCACGATCAATCTCGTCTTCGGCATCACCTACGGACTCAAGGTGTTCGATGTGGTCTATATCCTGACCAATGGCGGACCTGGCCACGCGACTGAAGTCGCGACGACCTATGCCTATACCCTCTATGCCAACGGTCGCTACAGCCTGTCGTCCGCTTTGAATTCGATCCTCTTTGCGATCACGATGCTGGTCGGTGTCCTGGTAGTCCGCATGATGAGCAGACAGGAGGTCGCGCAATGAAACGTTCTCTGATCGGATCGGTGCTCAAGCATGCCCTGATGATCCTGCTCAGCCTGGTGATCCTGATGCCTTTCTACATGGTCCTGGTCAACTCATTCAAGACCAAGGGCGAAGCGGCTCGGATGAGCCTTGGCCTGCCCAGTGTCTGGCAATTCTCAAATTATGCAGTCGTGGTCGAACAAGGCAAGCTGGTCCAGGGTTTTTTCAACAGCGCACTCTATGCCTCCGTGTCAACCTTCGTTGCTGTCATCAGCTGTGCCATGGCCGCCTTCGTCCTCAGCCGCAAACGGACACGCCTCAATTCGAGCCTGTTCTACTTCTTCCTGATCGGCCTGTTTTTCCCGCTCAATTATGTCACGCTGGCCAAGATCATGCAGATCACGCAGATTGCCAACACCCGCCTGGGCCTGATCGTCGCTTTTACCAGCAGCATGATCCCGTTCTGCATCTTTGTCATCCGCAATTTTATCAGCACAGTACCCGTTCAGCTGGATGAGGCAGCGACCATTGATGGTGCCTCGCCGCTGAAACTGTTTTTCCAGATCATTCTGCCACTTCTAAAACCGATCCTGGTGACGGCCTTCATCCTCCAGTTAATGGGGGTCTGGAATGATTTCATGACCCCGCTGTATTTGTCAGGCAAGAGCAGTATGTGGCCGATGAACCTGGCGATCTACAACTTTTTCGGTAAGGAGAAGAGCTCCTGGAACCTGGTTTTTGCGGATATCATCCTGAATGTGATCCCCGTCCTGGCCATTTACTTGTTTGGTCAGCGTTACATCATCGGAGGACTGACCTCTGGTGCAGTCAAAGAATAGGAGCACACCATGCCTATTTCCAATTCTGCCCCGGCTGAGAATAGCCTGATGAAAAGGTCGGACCGGATTCGCCTGCAAGCCCAGGGCCAGTTCCTTTTCCTGCTGCCCTTGGCGGCGGAACGTATCCGGGTGGTCAGCTCCCTGTCGCCCGAGTTGTCCGCGATACCGAGCCTGATCCTGGTCGACCAGCCGGCTTTCACAGACTGGTCCCTGGAGGAAACGCCCGTCCAGATCCGGCTCCTGACGAAAAGCCTGGATGTGCGAGTCGATCGCCAGAGCCTGCAAGTCCAGATGTTTGATCTTAGAGGCCAGCTGATTTTCCAGGAAGCACCTGGCCAACCTCGGGAACTGGCAGAGGTTGACGTCATCCGGACAAAAACAGGCAATCCGGAAAACCTCAAAATGGAGGTCACACCGGATGGCCTGCGGATCCGGGCCCAGGAACTCAAAACCTATGTCGACCGGCAGGCCCTGCAAGCCAGGCTGCATTTTTGCTTTGCCCCGGATGAAGCCCTGTATGGCCTCGGCTCGCACGAGGACGGGGTCGGCAATCTGCGCGAGTCGCACCAGTACATCTACCAGCAGAATATGAAGGCCTGTGTGCCGGTCCTGGTTTCCAGCAAAGGCTATGGACTGCTGTTCGACTGCAGTTCCCTGATGACCTTCCGCGATGATTTCCAGGGTTCCTATATCTGGATGGAGACCGTTGAGCAGCTGGACTATGTTTTTTATCGCGGTGAAACGCTCCTGGCCCTAAACCAGCACTACTATGCCCTGTCCGGCCGGCCGCCGCTATTGCCCCGCTGGTCCTTCGGCTATATCCAGTCGAAAGAGCGCTATGTGGATGCGGACGAACTTGTCGCAGTGTCCCGCCAGCACCGTGAAAAAAAGATTCCTCTCGATTGCGTGGTCCTGGACTGGCGTTCCTGGGAAGGTGAACTCTGGGGTGAAAAGAAGTTCGACCGCAGCCGGTTTGCCGATCCCAAGGGTATGGTTGAGCGGCTGCATGCGCACAAAACACGCCTGATGATTTCAATCTGGCCGAATATGGCGCCGGGAGGTACCAATTCGGCTGAAATGCTGGCCCGTGGTTTCATGCTGGGCAACCAGTCCACCTATGATGCTTTTAATGCCGAGGCTCGCCAGCTTTACTG
>JAQUEY010000168.1 GCA_028684955.1 Eubacteriales bacterium | reverse complement strand
GCGAAAAAGCTGCCCAGAATCAAGAGGACAATCGGGCGCAGCGGCACCGGGTTTTTCTTGATAATCGTATCTGCTTGAAGCATGATGATCCTCCTTGTTTTTTAGCTTGCTCCCATCGTATCTGCGGGAAGTTCTTCTGGCAATCAAGGATCTTTTGATTCCCTATCAAAATATTTTCATAAAAACCAAATGGTTTCGTATGGCAAATACCAGCATTTCGCACAATAATCAGATGAGACAGACCTTTCAAGTGCTTTACACCTGTATCGGAGGAACTGCCATGACACACTATGTAATGGGCATTGACAACGGCGGCACGGTATCCAAAGCCGCACTCTTCACTTTGGATGGCCAGCAAGTAGCCATTGCCTCCAGAAAATCAACCGTCCGTACACCTCAGCCGGGCTTTACCGAACGCGATATGGATGACCTGTGGCTGGATAATGTCGCCGTGATCAGGGAGGTCCTGGAAAAATCAGGGGTCAGCCCGGATCAAATCTTAGGAATCGCCCTGGCCGGCCATGGCAAAGGCCTGTATGCCTGGGGCAAGGACGGTCGCCCAGCCGGCCCTGGCATTGTCTCCACTGACAACCGGGCCTGGCAGTATGCCGAGCAGTGGGCCAGCGATGGTACCGCGGCCGCGATCTATCCCAAGACCTGCCAGAAGCTGATCGCCTGCCAGCAGGCAGCCCTCCTGCGCTGGCGCAAAGACCACGAGCCAGAACAGTACGACCGGATCCAGTGGATTTTCTCGATCAAGGATTATCTCCGTTTCCGGCTCACCGGTGAAGCCTACGCTGAGATGAGTGACATGTCTGGCACCAGCCTGATGAACATCCTGGCCCAGGACTATGACCTGGAGATCCTGGAAAAGCTCGGCATCCCAGAAATATTCAACGCGTTGCCCCCATTGCGCTGGTCCAGTGACCTCTGTGGGCAGATCAGTGCAGAGGCCGCCCAACTGACCGGTCTTGCTGTCGGTACACCAGTGGCAGGTGGCATGTTCGACATCGACGCCTGCGCCATCGCCATGGATATCACCGAGCCCGAGCGCCTGTGCACCATCGCCGGAACTTGGAGTATTAATGAATACATTGCCCCCCAGCCCGTTCTCCACGGGCCGATCGCGATGAATTCCCTCTATGCGATCCCAGGTTATTACCTGATCGAGGAATGCAGCGCCACCTCGGCCGGCAATCTGGAATGGTTTGTCGACCGCATGCTGCACCACGGGAAATTCGCCGCCATGCCCGAAGGTGTGCGCCTGTATGATTATGTCGACCAACTGGTCGATTCCGTTGATCCAGCGGCTTCTGATACGGTTTTCCTGCCTTTCCTGTATGGCTCCAACGACCATCCCCTGGCCCAGGGAGCGCTGATCGGCCTGACCAACTACCACCAGAATGCCCACGTTCTGCGCGCCGTGTATGAAGGTGTGGCCTTTTCCCATCGCAGCCATATCGATAAACTGCTGGCTGCTCGCAAGCCGCCGCAAGCAATCCGCATGGCGGGTGGAGCTGTCCGCTCCCACGTCTGGGTCCAGATGTTTGCCGACGTCCTGCAAGTGCCGATCGAAATCATCGCCACCGAGGAACTCGGTGCTCTGGGCGCTGCCATGGCGGCCGCAGTCGCCACCGGCCATTTTTCCGACTACAGCCAGGCAGCCCAGGCCATGGTCCATCTGGCAGAAACGATCCCGCCCGATCCAGAGAAAGCGGCTGTCTACCAGAAAAAATACGAAACCTATTGCACCTTCCGCGACGCCCTGAACCCAGCCTGGAACAGGCTGGCCTGAGATTTGGCAAGAAAGGACGCCGATCACATGCAAGTCATTCCCTGGTACCGACTCGGCCTCTATGAAAAGGCCATGCCGCCCCAACTGTCGTTTGTCGAAATGATGAAATCTACCCATCTGGCACAATTTGATTTCATCGAACTCAGCGTCGATGAGACAGACCAGCGCCTGAGCCGTCTCGACTGGTCCTTGCCGGAACGTGACCGGCTCTGCCATGACATGGAACTGACCGGCATCCGTCTGGAAACGATGTGCCTCTCCGGCCATCGAAAATACCCGCTGGGCAGTCCTGATGCCAGCACACGCCAGCGCGGACTCGAGATCATGGAAAAAGCCATCGATCTTTCAATAGACCTGGGCATCCGGATCATCCAACTGGCTGGATATGATACCTACTATGATCCTTCGGATGACTCGACCCGGCAGTGGTTTGCTGAAAATCTCCAGAAAAGCGTCAACCTGGCCAGCCAGGCCGGGGTCATCCTGGCTTTTGAAACGATGGAAACACCTTTCATGAACACGGTCGGCAAAGCGATGGCCTACGTCGAACGGATCCAGTCGCCGTATCTGCAAGTTTATCCCGATTCCGGCAACCTGACCAATGCAGCCCTGTCCGATGGCCATGACGTCTTCTCTGACCTGGCATCTGGACGTGGCCACCTGGCTGCCCTGCATTTGAAAGAAACGGTGCCAGGCAAATTCCGTGAAATCCCCTATGGCACCGGCCATGTCGACTTTGCCCGGATCATCCAGAACGCCCTGGACCTCGGTGTGCGCCGGTTCACATCTGAATTCTGGTATCTGGGTGAGAGCAATTGGCAGGATAATCTGCGCGCTGCATCACAGTTTTTGCGCGCCCATTTCCTCCAATCAACCTGAATGTGAGGAGAACAGCATGGATAGCACATCCAGGAATGGCTATTTTCTTGGCATCGATGCCGGGACCACCCGGATCAAGGCAGGCCTGATCAGCCTCGATGGAGAACTGGCTGGATTAGCCAGCTGTGATGTCGATGTCCGCCACCACAAGGCCGGCTGGTCGGAAATCGACATGATCAGTCTCTGGGACAAAGTCTGCTTTGTTCTGCGTGATCTTTTGGCCCACCATCCTGATAAAGCATCAGCGATTCTGGCGATCGGCATCGCCGGCCAGGGCGATGGTTACTGGCCAGTGACAGCGGATGGCGATCCAGCCGGACCAGCCATACTCTGGAATGACACCCGGGCCAAATCCCTGGCCATCCGTTCCAATGAAACCATCGAGCAGCTTTGCCGCGACAACTTCGTGACCCCACTCTTCCCCGGGTCCATGCCCATGATCCTGATGTGGCAAAAAGCCAGCCAGCCCGAGCGAGTAGCTCAGACCCACAAAATCGTCCATTGCAAAGACTGGCTCAATTTCAAGCTGACCGGGGAACTGGTCTCGGATTATTCGGATGTTTCAATCGCCCTGATGGACGTCCGCAAGCGAGTCTTTGTCGACGAGCTGATTGCCGCGCTCAATCTGGAACACGAACGGGTGAAATTCCCCGAGCCCCTGCCGTCGTGCTCGATTATTGGCCACACAACTGCTTTGGCATCCGGACAGACCGGCCTGCCTTCTGGCATCCCAGTCATCGCCGGCTCTATTGATGTCGCTGCTGTTGCCCTCGGTCTCGGTGTTGTCAAACCCGGTGATGCCTGCTCGATCCTCGGCACCACCATCTGCAACGAAACCGTTGTCGCCGAAAAAGATTTCAAAGAGCCCTTCCTCAGCGGCGGTGCTTTGTCCCATGTGTCCGAAGGCAATGTCCTGCGCTTCATGGCCACCTCCAGCGGCACCTCAGCCCTGGACTGGGTCCGCCAGGAAATCCTTGGCAATGAACCTTTTGAACAGATCGAAGCCTGGTTGAATTCTATTCCGGTTGGCAGTGAACGCCTCTTCTTCCATCCCTATCTGTTCGGGGAACGGGCGCCCTTCAACAACCCCTATGCTACCGGCGGTTATTTTGGTATCACAGCCAATCACACACGCGGTCATCTGGCCCGTGCCGCTTACGAAGGTATTGTCTTCTCCATGTTGGATTGCTACGATAACCTGCCACCGATTGAATCCCTGATCTCCGTTGGTGGTGGCGCAGCCCGCAGCAGTGCGCTTTGCCAGATGGTCTCGGACTGCCTGGGCAAAACCATCATCCGACCCGACTTTGCCGAGCTCGGCTTGCTGGGCTTGGCCAACATGATGGCCCATGCGCTGGGATACACCCGCGATTACGACTGGCTCAAGCCCAAGTCTCAAGTTGTCTTTGCACCAGACAGGGACAATCAGGCGAACTACGCCAAATTGTATCCTGTTTTCAAAAACCTCTCAACCTGGATCCAGCCTTTCTGGGAATCCTGATTTGGTATGAGCTGGGCGCCTGCAGCCCTTTAAACCACTAGATCCGCAGGCAGCTGATGAATCAAGGTCCGTTGGCCAGGAAAAAGGACCTGTCGCATAGAGTTTGAATGATTCGACGGCTCTTTTTTCGTCTGAAAGTTGGAAGTGGCCGTGCCGGGTTCGCGGTCATACCGGGTTCGCGGTCATACCGGATCCACTTGCCGGCATCTGTGCCAGGTCTGCGGTCGTGCCGGATCCACTTGCCGGCATTTGTGCCAGGGCGATAAATCTGTAATGTAATCCTTGAAAACCTTACAAGACCACAGCCTCAGTGTTTTCCAGTCTTATCAAAGCATATATTCTCATATGAATGCCTGGCACAGCTTCTAAAGCCGTGCCAGGCACCATTTTTGAAGCTAGAATTGATGAAAGCATCTAAGGCTTACAGT
>JAQUEY010000167.1 GCA_028684955.1 Eubacteriales bacterium | reverse complement strand
AGACCAATATCTGTGCCGATATCAAGGCAGTTGCCAGTGTCGTCAAGCTCTGGCCGGGCATCCGCATGCTCTCAGTCCTCCCACTCCACCACACCTTTGAAAACACCTGCGGCCTCTACATCGGCCTGTATTACGGTGCCGAGATCCATGAGAGCGATGGGCTGCGCCACATCCAGAAAAACCTCCAGGACTACCAGATCGAGATGATCGTCGGGGTACCGGTCTTGTTTGAGAATTTCTACAACAAGGTCCAGGCGACGCTGCAGAAAACTGGCAAGGACAAACTGGTCCGGCATTTGCTGCCGATCACCCAGGGTCTGAGAAAGGTCGGCATTGATCTGCGGCGCGTCCTCTACAAGCAGATTTTGGCTGCCTTTGGCGGCAGCCTCCAGCTGGGTATCTGCGGCGCTGCACCGATCGATCCGGAAATCATCCGGTTTTTCGATGCGATCGGCATCCATATCCTGCAAGGTTATGGCCTGACCGAGACTTCACCGGTTGCGGCCGGATGCAATTCCAAAGTCTTTGTACCCGGCACCGTTGGTCATCCGATGGGCGGGATCGAGCTGGCAGTCGTCAGCGAGACTCCGGGTGAGCCCGGGGAAATCCTCGTCCGAGGCCCGATCGTCATGCTGGGCTATTACCAGGATCCGGCTGCGACCGCTGAAGCCATTGATCCGGACGGCTGGTTCCACACCGGCGATATCGGCCGGATCGATCCAGCCACGGGCTGCCTCTCGATCACCGGGCGCCAGAAGTCGATGATCGTCCTCAAAAGCGGCAAGAAAGTCTTCCCCGAGGAGATCGAATACCTGCTCGGCCAGGATAAGCTGATCAAGGAGTCCCTGGTCTGGGGCGAAGATGAAGAAGGAGATGTGGTGGTTTCTGCCAAGGTGGTCCTCGACAGGGACGTGCTCAAGGAGAAACTGGGCCAGGATGCCTCCGAACACCAGATCCGGGCCCATCTCGACCAGCTGATCCGGGAAATCAACAGCCGGCTCCCAAGTTTCAAAGGCATTCGCCAATACGTGTTCAGCTTCCAGGACATGGTCAAGACAACCACCCTGAAAATCAAGCGGCCAATCGAAATCGCCGGGATCCGGGACTGGCTTGAGCGCCACAAGCTGCACCTCAAAGACATCACCGGGAAGAACATCGACCAGGATCACAACAAGGACGATCCGGATAAACACTAGCTACAAGCGGTTTCACCGGCACAAGGTGCACAGGCCGGCTGTTTCCGCTACAATGAGGACATGGCCAAGACAAGCAAATGGATCCGCTTTTTCATCAAGAACGCTGAGCACACCTCCAACCCGGGGGTCCGTGAACACTATGGGCGTTTTGCCAGCCTGGTTGGCGTAGCCACGAACTTGATCCTGTTCGGGATCAAACTGGCCGCCGGGCTCATTTTCAACAGCCTGGCCATCACGGCTGATGCCATCAACAACTTGTCTGACTCGAGCTCTTCCCTGGTCACGCTGGCCGGTTTCAAGATGTCCGGCAAACCTGCCGATGAAAAGCATCCCTATGGCCATGAACGGATCGAATACATCGCTGGGCTGATCGTATCTTTCCTGATTTTGTCCCTGGGTTTTGAACTGTTGCAATCAGCCATCGACAAGATCATGCACCCTGAACCGGCTCAATTCAGCTGGTTGTCCATTCTGGTTTTGCTGGTTTCCATCGTCGTCAAACTCTGGCAGATGCGATTTTACCGCGCAATCGGGCGCACCATCGATTCGGTCACCCTCCTGGCGACCGCTGCTGACAGCCGCAATGATGTACTGGCCACGTCAGCCGTCCTGCTGTCACTCTTGATTTCAAGATTCTCAGGATTAGAACTCGACGGCTTCATGGGCGCTGCGGTCGCTCTTTTCATCATGGTCAGCGGTGTCAAGCTGGTCATGGAAACGGTCAGTCCCCTGCTCGGAGCCGGTCCTGACCGGGATCTGGTTGACCGGATCCATGAGCGGATCCACAGCTACCCGGGTGTTCTTGGCCTGCATGACCTGGCCATCCACAATTACGGTCCAACGAAATGCTATGCCACCGTCCATTGTGAAATCTCAGCAGACATGGATCCGATGCGCAGCCATGACCTGATCGACAACATCGAGCGCGATTTCCTTTCGGACCTGGGAATCAACCTGGTCATCCACATGGATCCGGTGCGTCTCAATGATCCCGAAACCCAGACATTGCGCATCATGGCTGAGGGTGTGCTCGCCCGGATCGCTCCGGGGCTTTCCCTGCATGATTTCCGGGTGGTCCATGGGATCAGCCATTCCAATCTGATCTTCGATGTGACAGCGCCCTATTCCCTGGAAGAATCCGATGATGACCTGATTTTCGAGATCAAATCAGCAATTGCCACGATCAACTCCCAGTGGCGTTGTGTGATCCAAGTCGATCGCGGCTATGTCCACAGCTAAGCAGGAACCCCGGCCAACGGTCCTGATCGCTGCGGACGGCTTCGCGACCGCGGGTGGCAAAAACCATTCCCGCAGCCGCCTGCGCCTGCTGGTTGTGACAACTGCTGTTCTGGCCCAGCTGGTCCTGATCTGGCTGGTCGTCATCAATCTCCGTGACCATTTCACGACCCTGTACGTTATCCTGGAATTCCTGGCGTTGATCCAGGTGCTCTATCTGGTCAGCAAGAATGAATCCTCTGCCTACACCTTCGCCTGGACCGTGATTATCCTGCTCCTGCCCGTTTTCGGCGAAGCGTTGTATCTGCTCTGGGGCCGGTCCGGCCAATCAAGCCGCTCCGGACGGCGGGTCAGGAAAATATTTTCACACCGGCCGCATTGGCTCAAAAGCAATCCGGACAACTTGTCGCGGCTCAGCCAGTCGTTTCCGCTGAGGCGCCGGCTTGTGAACTATCTCGAAAACCAGGGCTTCCCTGTTTATGAGGGCACCGACTGCACCTATTATCCGCTCGGCGAACTCCAATTTGCTGATTTGCGCCGCGATCTCGAATCAGCGGAACGATTCATTTTCCTGGAGTATTTCATTGTTGCCGCTGGCCAAGTCTGGGATGAAATCCATGCGATCCTGCGCCAAAAGGCAGCTAGCGGGGTCGAAGTCAGGCTCCTGTATGATGATGCCGGCAGTATGGCGACCCTGCCTGACCGTTTCCGCGAAACACTGGCAGCCGAAAACATCCAGGCCATTGCCTACAGCGAGGTCCAGAAGGGTCTCGTCCATCTTTACCTCAACCATCGCAATCACCAGAAGATCGCCGTGATCGATGGCCAGATTGGTTATACGGGCGGCACAAACCTGGCCGATGAATATGCCAATCTCTACCCCCGGTTTGGTCATTGGAAGGACACGGCAGTCCGTCTCGAAGGCGACGCCGTCTGGAGCCTGACAGTCATTTTCCTGGAGATGTGGCAGTCGCAAGCACACAAGAGCGAAGATTACCACCGATACCACCCTGTGGCGCCTGCCATCGGGACAGGTTTTTTCCAGCCATTTTCCGATGGCCCGGTCAACAATCCGGTCAATCCGGCTGAGCAGGTCTACCGTCAGATCATCGCCAGTGCCCACGACTATGTCTACATCACCACACCCTACCTGGTCATCGATGAATTCATGATGGATGCCCTCTGCCAGGCAGCCCAGGGCGGCATCGATGTCCGGATCGCAACCCCGCGGATCTGGGACAAATGGTACGTCCACAAGGTCACCCGGTCCAATTATCATCGGCTGGTGGCAGCCGGAGTCAAGGTTTTCGAGTATCTGCCCGGTTTTCTGCACGCCAAGACCATCCTGAGCGATGATGATCTATGTGTCACGGGCACGATCAACATGGACTACCGCAGCTTTCATCTCCAGTTTGAGGATGGGGTCCTGATCTGTGGCGCGCCAGTCCTGGTTGCCATCAAGGAGGATCTGCTGGCCATTTTTTCCATCAGTGAACCGGTCACCTTGAGCCAGCTCAAGCATGTGCGCCTGCCAGAACGCCTGCTGCAGGCTTTCCTGCGTCTGTTTGCCCCGCTGTTCTAATCAGGATTGAGTAGTTTCTTGTTGGTTTTTGATTAGATTTCTGCCATATTTATCTTTTTCAGATGCATCTTGACCAGCTGAGCGCTATAATGGTCTCGATAGAGTCTGGCAAAGCTGCCAGATGTTTTTTACAGGGGGATACCATGGAAAAGAACAAAGACTGCTTTTACTGCATGAAAGATGAACGCCAGACGGCGCTGATGCTCAAGGTTGCCGATCTGTCTGTTTCAGAACTCTTTTTCTTCAAGGAACAGACCCATCCCGGACGCTGCATCGTCGCTTTCAAGGATCACGCCAAAGAGATGTTTGATCTGACTGCAGCTGATCAGGCTGCCTTCATAGCCGATGTCGCCCGGGCAGCCCATGCAATCCAGACGGTGTACCAGCCAGCCAAGATCAACTACGGTGCCTTTGGTGATAAATTGCCCCACTTGCACATGCACCTGGTGCCCAAATATGTCGACCAGGCATCCTGGGGTGGCATGTTTGAAATGAATCCGGGCAAGGTCTACCTGAGCGATGACGACTACGCAGCCCAGATTGAAGCTCTGAATAAAGCGTTGTAAGAATCCGTTCAAGCCAGCTCGTTTTCCAACGACCATCTCCTGTGAGGCGGTCGTTTTTATTTGGAATATGGA
>JAQUEY010000166.1 GCA_028684955.1 Eubacteriales bacterium | reverse complement strand
TGGCCATCGTCCAGCTGACCCATGGCATGGTCGAGTTCATCGACCGCTACGATGGCTTTGCGGATTATCTGACCGGTCAGGGGATGGTCGTTTTCGGCCATGATCACCTCGGCCATGGCGGGTCGGTACAGAGTCAGGCTGACTGGGGGCATTTTGCGGACCGGGCAGGGGAGAAATTCGTTCTCGATGACATCCGGCAGCTGACCCGGCTGGCTCGCCAGCAATACAAAGGACTGCCATTGGTTCTTTTTGGCCACAGCATGGGCTCCTTTTTTACGCGCTGCTTTTTGGCCGAGTACGGCACGGAGATTGATGGCGCGATCTTGTCCGGGACCGGCCAGCAAAGCCTCCTGGAGCTGACTTTCGGCCAGGTTTTGACAACAGCCATCCGGACAGCGAGGGGGCCGAGGTATCGCAGCAAGCTGGTCGATGATCTTGCTTTTGCCAACCTGAACAAGGCCTTCGCCGGCGGCCGGACGACACGCGACTGGCTGACCCGCGATGAGGCGATCGTCGACTTCCACCTCAGCGATCCCCGCTGCAATTTCATGTTCACCGTCACCGCTTACCGGGACCTGTTCCGCTGCTACCAGAATGCCCAGGATCCAGCCCGGGTCAGAAAGATTCCCAAAGACAAACCACTGCGGATTCTAGCCGGTGACCAGGACCCGGTCAGTGGTTTTGGCATCGGTGCGGGCAAGGCTCATGACCAGTTCAAGCAAGCCGGACTGCAAAGAATCCAGCTCAAGCTCTACCTAGGCTATCGCCATGAGATTCTGAATGAAATCGGCAGGGAAGTGGTCTATGCGGACATTGTCCAGTGGATCCGGACCCAGGTGATCGGAAAAGAGTCGGCAATAACCGAAAAATCCGTTTAATATAAGAATCGATTTTAAATTAAGCGGAATTATATGTTTTACCTCTGCAATACATCGTGTAATATAAAATCACACCTTAGATTAGCCGGAGGTGATTCTGGATGATTTACACGAGAGCTCTGGAAGCCATTGTTCTTGAGACATCGAAGACCTTCCCTGTCCTTTTAGTCACAGGTCCGAGACAGGTTGGTAAAACGACCCTGTTGGAATCAGTCGCGGAGCAAGGCCGGCGCTATGTGAGTCTGGATGACCCACTTGCCAGACAGCTGGCCAGAGAAGAGCCGTTGCTTTTCCTGCAGAGATATGCCCCTCCTGTGATCATAGATGAGATCCAATATGCCCCTGAATTGCTGCCGTATATTAAACTGCATGTCGATAGAGATAAGAATAATGGCGCCTTCTGGCTGACAGGATCCCAGATGTTCCACATGATGAAAGGCGTCCATGAAAGTCTGGCCGGCAGGGTGGGGATCATTCCCATGCAAGGCCTTTCAACGGCAGAAATCAATGGACTGGCCAATGAAGCGTACACGACGGATCGTCGACGCTTGCTGAACCGGATGAATCAGGTCAGGAAAATGAGCTTGCCGGAAATCTATGACCGGATTTTCAAAGGTTCCATGCCGGCTGTCTACAAAGAGGAACGAAGCATCGAACGGTATTTTGCTTCCTATGTGGATACCTATGTGCATCGCGACATCCGGGATTTGTCCCAGGTAGCCGATGAAATGCAATTCCAGCGCTTTTTAACAGCCTGTGCAGCCAGGACGAGCCAGATGGTCAACTATTCAGATCTGGCCAAAGATGTCGGGATTTCGGCTCCGACGGCGAAAAACTGGCTTTCCATCCTAGTCTCCTCAGGGATTCTCGTGCTGGTCGAACCTTATTTCAACAATGCCTTGAAGCGCATCATCAAGGCGCCCAATCTCTATTTCATGGATACGGGATTGTGTGCCTACCTGACCCGCTGGACATCGAGCGAAGCCTTGGAAGTATCAGCCATGTCGGGGGCCTTTTTCGAAACGTATGTCGTCTCAGAAATCATCAAAAGCTATCTCAACGCAGGAAGGAGACCGCCCGTTTTCTATTACCGGGACTCAGACCAAAACGAGATTGACCTGATCCTGGAAGAGAATGGCAGTGTTTACCCCATTGAAATTAAAAAAAGCAGTCAGCCCCGCAAGAACGCCGGGCGTCATTTCAAGGTTCTGGAAAAAACCGGCCTACCCTGTGAGTTGGGCAACATCATCTGCATGACAGATGATCTGATGCCGGTCAGCAATGACATTTGGGCTGTTCCAGCCTGGTTGATTTAAAAGGATGATGGATAGCTTGGCTTTCACATTGATTCGCGCAACCCCGGAGGATGCTGCCCTGCTGCAGGAGCTGCAACGCCAGGCCTTCTGGCCGCTGCTGGAAAAATACCAGGATGGCGAAACCAACCCGGCGACGGAAACGGTCGCGACTGTGCGGGAGAAAATCCAGAATCCGGATTACGACACGTACCGGATCGTGAACGCAGGGCAAACGGTTGGCGTCATTCGCATCGCCCGGAAAAATCCCGGCCGCTACCGGATCGGCCGGATCTATGTCAACCCGGAGTGGCAAGGTCAGGGGATAGCCCAGGCGGCGATATTGGCCTGTGAGGCCATGTATCCGGATGCCCGGGTCTGGGAGCTGGACACGATCGAGCAGGAGGCGAAAAACTGCCACCTGTATGAGACACTCGGATACCGCCGTACCGGTGGCCGGGAGGTTATTAACGAGCGGATGACCCTGGTCGGATTTGAGAAAACAATGGGAGTCAAGCCATGAAAATCCTCCACACCTCTGACTGGCATCTCGGCCGGCCGCTCTACGGCCGCAAGCGTTACGACGAGTTCACCGCCTTCCTCGACTGGCTGGCGGTAACAATCGAGCAGGAGCAGGTCAATGCCCTGATCATCGCGGGCGATATCTTTGACAACACCACGCCGAGCAACCGGGCCCAGGAGCTCTACTATGGCTTCCTGCACCGGATATCGCAGCTCGCTTGCTGCCGTCACGTGATCATTGTCGCCGGCAACCACGATTCCCCCTCTTTTCTCGATGCGCCCAAGCCCCTGCTCAAGGTGCTCAATGTCCATGTCGTGGGCGACCTGCCAGAAGATCCGGCAGACGAGGTGATCGTCCTGCGTGGTACCAAGGGCGAGCCGGAAGCAATTATCTGCGCCGTGCCCTACCTGCACGACCGCGACCTGCGCACCGTCGAGGCCGGCGAGACCATCGAGGCCAAGAACGCCAAGCTGGCCGAGGGGATCCGGCAGCACTACGAGAGGGTCTGCCAGATCGCCGAACCGCTGCGCCAGGCTGCAGGAGCGATCCCGATCATCGCCACCGGCCACCTGTTCACGGCCGGTGGGACGACCGTGGAGGGCGACGGCGTCCGCGAGCTCTATGTCGGCTCCCTGGCCCATGTCGAAGTCCAGATTTTCCCAGCCGCCATCGATTATCTGGCCCTCGGCCACCTCCACGTGCCTCAGATCGTCGGTTTGGCACCCACCCGGCGCTACTCGGGTTCACCGATCCCGATGGGCTATGGCGAAGCCCGCCAGCAGAAAATCATCCTGCTGGCCGATTTTACCGGTCGTCAGGCAGCCGTTCGGGAACTGCCTGTGCCCTGTTTCCAGAAACTTGAGCGCATCCAGGGGCCGCTTGAGACCATCCTCGAGCGGATCGCCGCATTGCGCCGCGCAGACAGCACTGCCTGGCTAGAAGTCGAATACACCGGTACGGCGCCCATCCCCGATCTGCGCGAACAGATCGACGCCGCCCTGCAGGACACCCGGATGGAATGCCACCGGATCCGCAACCAGCAAGTCACAGCCCAGGCCCTGTCTGGGATCCACGAAGCAGAAAATCTCGACGATCTCGATCCATCTGAGGTGTTCGACCGCTGTCTCGACGCCGGCCAGATCCAGGACTCTGAGCGGGTGGAACTGGTCGCCGCCTACATGGAAATTCTCAGGTCTCTCCAGGAAGCCGACCAGCTGGCTGAGTGAATCCGGGATGCGAAGGAGCTTGAACGCATGAAAATCCTGTCCCTCAAATTCATGAACCTTAACTCCCTGTATGGCGAATGGTCGATCGACTTCACCCGGCCGGAATACACCGACAATGGCCTCTTTGCCATTGTCGGACCGACCGGCGCCGGCAAATCGACGATCATGGATGCGATCTGCCTGGCCCTGTATGGCGAAACCCCGCGCCTGGGCAAAATTACTTCCAGCGGCAACGACATCCTGTCACGCCAGACGGGGGAGTGCTATGCCGAGGTCGTTTTCGAATCCCAGAGCGGTCGTTACCGTTGCCAGTGGCGCCAGCACCGGGCTCGCAAACACCCGGATGGCAAGCTGGCCGAAGCCAGCCACGAAATATCCGATGCGATCTCCGGCAAGCTGCTCGAAAATAAGAAGCGTGACGTAGCTGCTGCGATTGAAGAGAAGACCGGTATGAATTTCGAGCGCTTCACCCGTTCGATCCTTTTAGCCCAGGGCAGCTTTGCCGCCTTCCTGAAAGCCAGTCCGGACGAGCGCTCGCCGATCCTTGAGCAGATCACAGGCACGGAAATCTACAGCGACATCTCGATCGCGGTCCATGAACGGCAACGGGCTGAGCGCCAGACATTGGAGCGCCTGCAGGACCTGATCCAGGGCGTGTCCATCTTGAGTGAGGCTGAAGAAGCCCAATTGGCTGCAGACCTCGAGCAGCTTGGCCATCAGGCAACGGATGTGGCCGAGCAGCACAAGCAGAATGCAACAGCCCTGGCCTGGCACGAGACCCTGACCCGGCTGGAACAGGAATTGA
>JAQUEY010000032.1 GCA_028684955.1 Eubacteriales bacterium | reverse complement strand
CTCCGCCGGATCATATTCCTCAATAGCTCAGTTGGTAGAGCATGCGGCTGTTAACCGCAGGGTCGTAGGTTCGAGTCCTACTTGAGGAGCCAGCATCAGAGCCAGTAGCAATACTGGCTCTTTTGTTTTGTTTGGCAGGCTGGACATTCCTTGCGATGTCAGGCATAATCGACCAGTATCTATTGCCAAAGGTTCCGGGAGTGTCCCCTTGCGATCATGCGAGCCAGGCCTTCCGTTTAACCTTCAATCAAGCCGGTGACACTTTTCACCCAAGCACAGGAGGAATCCCATGAAGAAAAGCCCTTTGTTCCTGACCCAGGCTGCGGTCATTGCTGCGGCCTATGTTGTACTGACCCTGCCCTTTGCCCAGTTCGCTTTTGGCATGATCCAGTTTCGCCTCGCGGAAGCATTGACCGTTCTGGCGGCCATGACTCCAGCTGCCATCCCTGGCCTTTTTCTGGGCTGTCTTCTGGCCAATACATTAAATCCGATGTCCCTCGGGCCTGTTGACATTATCCTGGGCAGCCTGGCCACTTTGATCTCGGCAGTTGTCACGTGGAAACTGGCGCAAACTTTGGCCACAAACACGCCGATGAATGCAGCTCGCCAGATGCTGGCCATTTTCCCTGGTGTCATCTTCAATGCCCTGATTGTTGGTACGTATTTGCCTTTTCTACTCAGCGAAGGTGAACCTGTCTCAGCTGCGATGATTGCATCATTTGTCGGCTGGATCTTCCTGTCGCAGACTGTTGTCATCTATTTGATCGGCTGGCCGCTCTGGACGGGGTTGAGGAAAACAAAGATTATCCGCATACCTTGAGAAATGCCCTTGGCAGACTTGTGATCCAAGTCTTTGCCAGTTGATGTTCAGGAGACTGTCATGGCCCATTACTTTGATCAAACACCCCAGTCAGAAAGCCAGATCCGGACCGTTCAAGCCCGGATCCATGGCATCGATTTTGAATTTTCCACGGATAGCGGTGTGTTTTCGCGCAACCGCATGGACTATGGAACCGAATTGCTGGTCGAAACCGTGATTCAGGATCAACAAAAAATGAATGGCAAGCTGGTTGATCTGGGCTGTGGCTACGGTCCGGTCGGTATCATCATGAAACGAGCCTTTCCGTCTCTGGATGTTGTTTTGTGTGACATCAATTCCCGCGCCCTGACCTTGGCCAGGCACAATGCCCGGGCCAACCAGGTGGCTTTTTTGCAGATCTTGCAGTCAGACGCCCTGGCAGCAGTGGAGGGACCTTTGAACTATGTCCTGACCAATCCGCCAATCCGGGCCGGTAAAGCTGTCGTGCACCGTTTCTTCAGTGAGGCCAGGGAGAAGCTGGCTCCGGGTGGCTTGCTCTATGTGGTGATTCAAAAGAAGCAAGGCGCACCCTCTGCGCTGGCCAGGTTGAAGGAATTGTTCCTTGAGGCTGAAGTGATTGAACATTCAGCTGGCTACTGGATCATCCGGGCCAAGGCCTGACCAAGCCAGTACAAACATAGCCAGATTTTGGTTGCAAGTGCACTTTTATGACAGTGTGTTCTGTGCTAACTTTGTAAGGTAGTCCATTTTTAGAAAGGTTGTGTCATTCATGTCTTCATGTAACACGTGCTCCAGCAAATCCAGCTGCTCTTCGGCCACGGAAGGTGGTTCCTGCTCGACCGGAACCCCGACAACCAGTGCTCCGATGCAGGCTGATCTGCATGAACTGTCTGTTGTCCGCAGTGTCATTGGTGTCGCCAGTGGCAAGGGCGGCGTTGGTAAATCTATGGTGACGACCCTGCTGGCAGCCAATTTGGCAAAAAAAGGCCTTCGAGTTGGAATTTTGGATGCTGATATCACAGGCCCTTCGATCCCGAAAGCGTTCGGCCTCGAAGAACGCTTGCAAGGCTTTGATGGCGGCATTTTCCCGTCCAAGACGCTGCAGCTTGGGATCCGGATCGTGTCGATCAACTTGATGCTGGATGACCCGGAAGCTCCTGTCCTGTGGCGTGGGCCGATTGTTTCCGGTCTGGTCAAGCAGTTTTACACCGACGTGCTCTGGGACCAGATGGATGTCTTGCTGCTCGATATGCCGCCGGGAACGGGTGATGTGCCGCTGACCATTTTCCAGTCCATCCCGCTCGATGGCATTGTGGTCGTTTCGACACCGCAGGACTTGGTTTCCCTGATCGTCAAAAAGGCACGCACCATGGCGACCATGATGAACGTCAATGTCCTGGGCTTTGTCGAAAACATGAGCTATGTCAAATGCCCCTCCTGTGATCTGGAACATCAGGTCTTCGGACCTGGCAAGACGCGCGAAGCAGCGGCCGAGCTGGGTGTCCCCCTGTTGGACCGTGTACCGCTTGATCCAAAAATCACCGAGGCAATCGACGCAGGACAAATCGAATCCTACGACAACACCTATTTGAGTGGTGCCATTGCAGCGATCGAAGCGATCCTGCAGGACAAGCCCGAACTGCCGATGCGGCAGGGACATGACTGATTCGAATGTGAGTTTGAACCACATCAAGCAACACCTGAAGCACCGGCTGGTGCAAGTGATGGTGCCAATCATGCTCTTCGGAATCCTGACCAGCGGGATTTTGCTGCTCACAGCCTGTGGCAAGCCATCCCCTGTCGGTCCGATCGATGATAACGCCAGCTTGAGTGTCTTGAGCTTTGAAACGATCGATGCATCGACATCGGGCATCGTTTATCGCACGATAGAGGATTTTCCAGCATGGGTAGCCCAGACAAAAGTCCCCGTACTGCTGGTCTTCTATGACCCGATGGATCCGATCAACACCAGGGTCATTCCCCGGATCGAGCAATTGGCTGATGATTACCAGAATCAGCTGGCCATTGTCTGGATTGATGCAACAGTCGAGAGCAAACTGGCTCATGATTTTCAGGTCGAAAAAGTGCCCCAGTTCACAATGCTGGTTGGTGCCGCCATCAAGCGCTCGCTGGTCGGTTATGGCGAAAACGGCGAGGAACTGCTGGACCGGTTGATTGCAGCGTATCTCAACACCTGAAATGAAACTATCTTGCTGAAAAGGTGCGTGCCCCGCACCTTTTTTTTTATCCTGCGTTCGGTTAGAGTGGAAATGGGATTGAAAATCATCTTGAGGAGGCTAGAACAATGGACGACCGGATCATGCAGATTGCTGCCCGTTTGCGGGCTTTGCGCGAGGACAGCGGCCATTCCGTGGAATCCCTGGCTCGGGCGACCGGCATGACTGCCGAAGCTTGCCGCCAGATCGAGAGTGGCCAGATTGATATCGGCTTTTCATTTTTGTACAAGGCTGCAGAATTCCTGCACGTCGACCTGACCGAACTTTTGACCGGAGAACCTGCCCGCCTGGAAGGCTACGCCATTGTCAGGAAAGGCGAAGGCTTGCCGATCGATCGCCGGCGCGGGTTTTCCTACCGCAACCTGGCTTTCCGGTTCAAGGACCGCAAGATCGAACCCTTCCTGGTCACCGCACCTTATGAAACAGGAGCAGAGGCAACGAACATCGAATTGAACACCCATGCCGGCCAGGAAATGGATCTGGTTCTTTCAGGCAGCCTGAAAATCCAGATCGGCCAGCATGTGGAGGTCCTCAATGAGGGCGATACGGTGATTTACGATTCCGGGCTGCCCCATGGCATGGTGGCCGTTGACAACATGCCGTGCCAGTTTCTCGCGGTCGTCGTCCGGCCCAGCTAAACCTCGTTCAATCACCAGCACGATTTTCACAGCTACCCGGGACTTTTTCGAATTCGCACATGCATGGAACAGGAGTTATTCAGCATGCTTCAACTTTACAAGCAATTTCTTGATGAAACGGTCGATGCCAATGGTATCGTCACAGATTACCAGCTCAAAGTGCCAGGGCCTTTCAATTTCGCCTATGATGTCGTCGATGCCATCGCTGCAGCAGAGCCTGGCCGCCGGGCGATGCACTGGTGCAATGAGGCGGGAGAAGCCAGGACATTTTCCTTCGCTGAACTGAAAGAGCAAAGTGACCGGGCCGCATCTTTTTTCCAGTCTTTGGGACTGGGAAAGGGCGACCCCGTCATGCTGATCCTGAAGCGCCATTATGAGTTCTGGTTTGCCATTCTGGCGTTGCACAAGATTGGTGCAGTGGCGATCCCAGCGACCAACCAGCTGCAAGTCAAGGATTTGACGTACCGTTACCAGGCAGCCGACATCAAAGCCGTCGTCTGCACCGGCGAGGGGGAAATTGCAGCCCACGTCGATGAAGCCGCAAGCCAGACCGGCCAGGCGCTGATCCGGGTGATGGTCCATGGCAGCCGTGCTGGCTGGCTGTCTTTCCAGAACGGTCTTGAAAAGAGTTTGCCATTTGTCCGTCCGACGAGGGATGCTGCGCCTGGAAATGAAGACATGATGCTCTTGTATTTCACCTCAGGCACGACTGGCATGCCCAAAATGGTCACCCACGATTTCACCTACCCGATTGGCCACATCCCGACCGCTCGCTACTGGCACCGGGTCGATCCGGACGGCCTGCATCTGACCGTAGCAGACACCGGCTGGGCCAAGTCCGCCTGGGGCAAGATCTATGGCCAGTGGCTGATGGAAGCGGGCGTCTATGTTTATGATTATGATCGCTTTGTGCCGCATGCTTTGCTCAAACGTCTGCAGGATGACCGGATCACGACTTTCTGTGCGCCGCCGACCCTCTACCGATTCATGATCAAGGAAGACCTTTCCCGATACGACCTGTCCCATCTCCAGCATTGCACGATCGCCGGTGAAGCCCTCAATCCCGAAGTTTATGAGCAGTTTCTCCGGGCTACCGGCCTCGAGCTCAAGGAAGGCTACGGCCAGACCGAGATGACGCTGGCAGTGGTGACCAATTACTGGATGAAGACCAAACCCGGCTCCATGGGCAAACCCTCGCCGGTTTACAACATTGTGCTGCTCGACGACGCAGGGCGGGAAGTGGACCCTGGCCAATCCGGCGAGATCTGCATCCGGATCGAACCGGACACCTTGCCCGGCATGTTCCGAGGCTATTTCCGCGATCCAGAACTGACTGCACGGGTCTGGCATGACGGGATCTACCACACGGGTGACTTGGCCTGGCAAGATGAGGAGGGCTATCTCTGGTTTGTCGGCCGGGCGGATGACATCATCAAGAGCTCTGGCTACAGAATCGGGCCTTTCGAAGTCGAGAGCGTCCTGATGGAGCACCCTGCCGTCCTTGAATGCGCAATCACCGGTGTGCCGGATTTAGACCGTGGCCAGGTGGTCAAGGCTACAATTGTCCTGGCCAAGGGCTATGAACCCAGTGAAGCCCTGAAATTTGAACTGCAGACCTATGTCAAGACGCACACAGCTCCCTACAAATACCCCCGGGTTTTGGAGTTTGTCACGGAACTGCCCAAAACAATCAGTGGCAAAATCCGGCGCGTGGAAATCCGCCAGGGAAAATCGACCGGACCTGAGGCTCCGGAGACGGATGACTGATCATGGCATTTGAATATAGAAGCACCATCGGCCAGGACAGCCACCGCTTCGTTGATCGTCTGAATCGGCCTGCCACCGCTGAGGAACTCGCCCGCCCACTTCTCTTGGGGGGCTTTGAGATCCCCTCCGCGGTAGGCCTGTCCGGCAACAGCGACGCCGATGTCATCCTCCATGCCTTGACCAATGCCGTGTCCGGGCTGACCGGCATCAACATCCTCGGCAAAATCAGCGACCAGATGTGCCTGGAAGAGGGGATCACTGACAGCCGGGCCTATCTCAAGCGCGCCCTCCAAGACATGGGCGACTGGCAGATTACGCATGTGTCCGTGACCATTGAGGGCAAGCGGCCGCATTTGTCAGCCTGGATCGACCCCATGCGTAAATCGATCGCACAGATCATCGGCATCGAGCCGCGCGATGTCGGGATCACGGCGACGACCGGCGAAGGTCTGACGGATTTTGGCCGTGGTGACGGACTGCAGGTCTTCTGCATCCTGACAGCCAGGCGACCGGACAATGAATGAGACATCATGGGTAATTTATTAAACAATATTGGCCTGCATAAAAAACTGACGCTGGTGTACCTGATCGTTGTGATTGTCCCGATTGTGGCGATCGGTTTTTTCTTTTCTAGCAGGATCTACGAGCTGACTGTACAAAATGATCTTGCCATCAGCCAAGCTTCACACAATCAGCTGCAAGCCAATGTACTCAACTTGCTTGGTCGCTATAACGATATTGTTGCTGGCATGGTCAGTGATCCAACACTGATGAACTATGTAGACACACAGTATGACTATGATTACCAGGCAATTGAAGATTTCCGTACCATGGTGGGACCGTTCATTCGTCGTGTAGAAACCCAAGATCGCCAACTGAAAATACGTGTATATTCTAATAATATGATGATTGCGCATTCAGAAGAGATGAGCAACTCTTTGGTTGACTTGAACCGCGAAGCCTGGTACACAGATGTGGAAGATTCCACAAAACAAGTCGGTTGGGCTGTTGCGACCAAATTGAACCAAGCGCCGACCGGCCAATATGTCGGTTGTTACCGAGTTTTGAGAGACCCAGTCAACGGGCAGGTCAATCGCGTGTTTGCTCTTTTTGCCCCAGAAACGCAATTGTATGCGTTGATGGCTCAAGAGCGCGAAGCTGGTAAAATCATTATCTTGATCAATGACAAGGGACAGATTGTCAGTTCGACCGAAAGAGATAGTGTCCTGCTGTCTGCAAACACACTGTCTGAACCAGATTCATCCGATCGGCCAGTTTTTGACCAGCCTCTGGACAAACTTGACTCGCAGACCTTCGTTTCCTATGGCGGACAAACCTATGTCCTGATCAAGTCTCAGTTCAGCCATCCAGTGATCCAGGTTGTGGATTGGACACTCGTGTCGTTGATCCCTGCTGGATTGCTGGCCAAATCCGTTCAGGATGTCTGGATGAAAAGCACCTTGGCCAGCCTTGGTTTCATTTTTGTGGCCTTGCTCATGCTCTTTGGGGTTGCTCGGAATATTACACGGCGTGTTCAAAGTTTGATTCAGCAGATGAATCAAGTGATCGACAGCAACTACAAAGTCAGGATTGAGGCCTCTGGCCAGGATGAAATCGGGTTGATCGGGCAGAATTTGTCCAATATGGTTGATAAAACGAAGACCTTGATTGATGAAGTGTACGAAGCCAATCTGCGGATCAAGGATACCGAAATCGCTCGCCAGCGGTTACAGACAGAAAAGAGAGATGCGGAAATCATTGCCCTTCAGGAACAGATCAATCCACATTACCTTTTCAACACATTGGAATCTATCCGCATGAACCTGATCATTGCAAATGACTGGAAAAATGCGGAAATCGTTGAAATATTTGCTGATAGTTTTCGTCATGCGATGGATAGCACGCGCGAATTCTATACATTGGGTGAAGAGCTCGACCTGGTCCGAAGATTTTTCAGGATCCAGGAATACCGGTTCCGCGGCCAGTTCCAGTTATTGATTGAAGCTGATGAGACACTTCTTGCGTTCAGGATTCCTCGCTTGCTTGTCCAGCCACTGGTGGAAAATGCCATTTACCACGGCCTTGAGCTCAAAGGAGAACCCGGAACTGTAAAGGTGAGCGTCTACAGGGATGGCTCTGATCTAGTCATCAATGTCGAAGATGATGGCATCGGAATCTCACCGGCTGAACTATCTGAGTTGACCGCTGCCCTGAATCAGTCAGATGGGGGTGTGCCTGAACCACACAAGCGAATCGCATTGCGCAACATCAATTCAAGACTGCGGTTGACTTTTGGTTCTGGACATGGGCTTCAAATTGCCAGTGAATGGCACAAAGGGACTCTTGTAACGCTCCGTATGCCGATTCTTCATGATTCGGCGGCTTTGTGAACGGAAAGGATCTTGTGGATGTATAAAGTGCTTCTAGTTGATGATGACCCGGCGATATGTGAGGGACTGCCACTTCTGATCGATTGGACTGCCCTGCGCTTCGAAGTGGTTGTGACAGCTGCGGATGGACAGATTGCTTTGAACGTGCTTTTAGATTCGCCTGTAGACCTGATCGTCACAGACATTCGCATGCCAAAACTCGATGGAATAGACTTGATCAAGGAGATCCGTTCCCGCGGTCTTGAGGTGCCGGTTGTTATCATCAGTGGTCATAAGGATTTTGAGTATGCCCAGACCGCAATGGCTTTTGGAGTGCGTCATTATTTACTCAAACCAGTCAATGCACAGATGTTAGTTTCAACGCTTGTTGAAATCCGGCATGAACTTGACGACCGGGCCAGAATAGAGCGGACTGTTCACGAAAGCCTGCAAGTGCTCAGGCAGCGACAGGTCTGGGAACTGTTAAACCAGCCGCCACTGGAGAAACAGAATGTACAGGAAGGCTGGCCAGCAAGTACATCCATCCGGACCCCTTACAGAGTTATGATTGTGGCAGTTCAGGGCATCACCCAGACAGCTGCCCACCAACTACTCGAATCAATGCCTTCAGATCATCTGTTCAATTGGATGGATTGGCCTCCAATCGACCTGGAAAAAGGCCGGATCGCAGTCGTTTGTCGACAGCCGGAGTTGGACCGTGACAAGGCATTTGATCTTGCCGGGAAAATCTGGCAGCAGTTTGCGGATGCGCTGGGAAGTGGGCACTCGATTCAGGTCATGGTTGGCCGCCAGGTGCAAGATCCGCATGAATTGTCCATTTCTTATGCTGATGCGCTCGATTTGCTCAGCAACGGCAAGGATGAATCAGCACAACCTGTCTCAATTTATGAAGACAGACAATCGAGCCAGTTGCTGGAGTCTATACTGACTTACATCCGACTGCACTATATGGAGAAAATCAGCCTGCGCCAGCTTGCTCTTGATTTCTACTTGAATCCCGCCTACTTGGGTCGTCTGATCCGAAAACACACGGGGCGATCTTTTAATGACTATCTGGCGGTTTTACGTGTCAAACAAGCCCAGCAGCTCTTGAAAAACCGCAAGTTAACTGTGATGGAAGTAGCCGAACGGGTTGGATATGCTGACCATGACTATTTTTGCCAAGTATTCCGGCAATGGACAGGGCAGACGCCTAGTGACTATCGCCTGCAGGATCACCACGGATAGCATGACAAATTACCAGTAAAATCCTTGGTATGTACAATTTGTCCTGTGAACTTATCCAAACTCTCGGGTTCTGGCGGATTAGACTCAGACCTATAATAGGTCCATGGAAGTCCACGGTACCGGATCTGCCAAAATCAAAGAGGAGGATTTGACGCGTGACAAAAGGCAAACGACCCATCATGAGGATACTAACCCTGTTTTTCACAACCACCCTGCTCGTGACAAGCTTAGCGGCTTGCTCAACCGTACCTTCTACTACAGCTGCGACATCATCTGAGGTTGCCGCATCATCAGACAGCCAGACCCAGCAGCAAGAAGAGTATGTCATTCAGCTGTTGACAGATCCCCAATCGACTGTGAAATTAAGCACAGATACAGCGGTCGGAAAAGTGATCAAAGAGAAATTCAATATTGTTTTTGAATTCATTCCCACTTCAGGGGATCAACGCGAGAAGCAGAATCTGATGTTGTCATCCGGAGATTATCCGGAGATTATGCGTCTGGAAGGCGACGACATGGTCAAGAAATACATCGCTGCCGGCGCTGCGTTGCCGCTCGATGACTATGTTGCCAGTTCCAAGTATTTTTCAAAACGTTTTGAGGAGCAGATTCCTTACTGGCGAGTTGCAAGCCCGGACGGCAAACTCTATAAATGGGAACTGAACATGCCGCAGGACTTTGATGTCAATCCGGAGGCAAATGACATTGGCGTTCGCACCGATGTACTGGAGGCCCAAGGATGGCCCAATCTTGTAACCGAGGATGAATGGGTCGAATTCCTGAAAAAAGCGATGGAAGAAAACCCGATGACCAATGGCGAAAAAACAGTTGGCATGGTCATTCCGATGGGTGAATCATGGGGCCCGTCACTGACCACTGAATTCATCGAAAAGGGTGGACCAACCAACGACCAGGGGACAAATGACGCCGTTCTTTGGAACCAGGTTGAGCAAAAGTGGGAACCTGCTTTCACCAACCGCGATTTCATCCAGAATCTACGCTTTTTCAATCGTCTGTATCGCGAAGGCATCCTTGACCCAGACAGCTTCACAGACACATTGGACCAGGCTCGGGCCAAAGTGACCTCGGGTCGTGCCTTGAGTATGTGGTACATCATCTGGGAAATCCCAGGGGCAAACTCGGCCCTCCAAGCTGCCGGACAACCTCAAATGCAATACATCAACCTGCCAATCCGCAGCAACGACCAGGCAAAAGAAAATGAAAAACGGCAAATCCGTGTTGAAACCACACGACCCTTTGATTCTGTCGTCATCACAAAAAACGCCAAAGATCCTCAGCGCCTGTTTGATCTGATTGATTGGATTATGTCAGATGAAGGCCAGATTCTGATGCAAAGTGGCATAGAAGGTGAGCAGTACACCATCGTCGATGGCAAACGGGTGCCGACTCCGGCCTTCCTGGACGGCATCAAGAATGATCCGGAATATACCGAGAAAGTTGGCATTGGCGGCTCCATGTCGGTATTGGGAATGTGCAAGCAAAAGGGAGAAGACGGCATTGCCTACAACATGACCCTTGATCCGAACTATATGGATCAGCTGTTCTTGACAGACCGTCAAAAAGAAGCATTTGAAAAGCTTGGTTGGGAAAATTCCAAGTCTTACTGGCTGGAGACTGGTACGATTGCTCCGAGTGGACTTGCGAGCACGTGTTCCCTGACACCTGGTTCTGAAGAAGCCAAAATCAACGAAAATTTCATGGCTTGGCGCATCACAGCCGGAACCAAACTGATCACAGCGAAAAGCGAAGCCGATTTTGAATCAACTCTTGCCGATCTGATGGAAGAGTACAACAAAATGGACATCCAGAAGGTTGTCGATACGTATAATGCCATCCTGGCCGAAAACAAAGCCAAACTGGACCAGATGAAATAATACTTAGAGTTTCAAACCCGTCAGCCGGTCGCTCTGAAGCGGCCGGCTGCACCGGGCAAGTCTAGTTCGGCCGGAGAAAGGCATATCATGAAAGCACATGAAACCGAGGCTTCCCTGCCCCGAAATCTGTTGCCGGCGCTCAAGTCCCGGCCAGTCTTGAACCGGATTATCCGAAATCGCTATCTGTACCTGATGCTGTTGCCAGGTCTGGCCAGCATCATGATTTTCAATTATATCCCTATCTTTGGCTGGTGGATGGCATTCACAGATTACCAGGTTGGTAAGAGTATCTGGCAGGCTCCTTGGGTTGGACTGCGCTTCTTCAAAGAATTTTTTTCTGATAGCAACGGCGCCTTGCCAGTCATCCGCAACACTCTGATCATGAATGTATCCTCCTTGATTGTGGGCCTTGGTGTGGCGTTCCTGTTTGCCATCCTTCTAAAAGAAGTTCGGCTACGCTGGTTCCAAAAGACAGTCCAGTACGCGACATTCTTGCCCTATTTCATGTCATGGGTCATTTTATATGCAGTCGTCTACTCATTGTTTTCAGTCAATTCCGGAGCCATGAATGAGACGTTGGTCCGATTGGGTTGGCTCAAAGAGCCTTTGAACATCCTTGGTGACAAACAATACTCCTGGCTCCTGATCGTCACGGTCAATACGTGGAATTCACTGGGGTACAACAGCGTCATTTTTATCGCAGCGATAGCAGGAATACCATCCGAACTCTATGAAGCGGCCGAAATCGATGGGGCTGGTCGGATCCAGAAAATTGTTTTTATTACAGCACCCAGCCTTTTGCCCACCCTGGTTGTGCTTGTCATCATGAATGCTGGCTGGTTGCTTAATTCTGGACTCGACCAATTCTTTATTTTCACCAATTCTCTCAACATGGAGACTATGGAAGTCTTCGACTACTACATTTATCGTTTTGGACTTAAGCAGTTCAACTATTCATATGCGACTGCGGTCAGTATTGTCAAGACACTGGTCAGTCTGGGCTTGCTTATCCTGGTCAACCGCTGGTCCCGTCGCTCGGTCAACCAGTCGATTTTCTAGGCAGAAAGGGTTAATCATGAAAAAATATCCGCTCAAGGAAGCCCCTTTCGACATCCTGAACCTGACACTGATGCTCATTGTTCTTCTGGGAATGATGTATCCATTCTGGTATGTTCTGGTTTATTCGATCAGCGATGCTTCCAGCGCCAGCTCCGGACTTTTCCTTTGGCCGGCCAAAATCAGCTTTGACTCGTATGTAACCATCCTGAAAAGCTCAGATATCCTGAATGGATTGTGGATCTCAAGCTTGCGTGCTATCCTGGGCGCATTTACCATGATCGTTGTATCCTCGATGACAGCCTATGCGATGAGCAAGGATCACTTGCCTGGTATCAAAGGGATTCGCAAGTTCATTTTATTCAGTATGTATGTTTCTGGTGGATTGATCCCGACCTATATGGTTATCAAAGGTTTGGGTCTGACCAATACTTTTGCGGTGTATATTCTGCCCGGCATGGCCAGCGTGTTCAACATAATCCTGATCCGTGCCTACATGGAAAACTTGCCACCGAGTCTGGAAGAATCTGCCTACATCGATGGCGCCAATGATTTCCAGATTTTCAGATCAATCGTTCTGCCACTGTCCAAGCCTGTCATCGCTGCAGTATCTCTATATACCGCTGTTGGCCAGTGGAACAGCTACATCGACACACAAATCTACAATTACCGGAATCCGGATCTTTACCCACTGCAATACATTTTGTTCAACTATCTTGCTGCCTATACGCCCTCGCGTGAAGCGGCAAAAATGCACATCATGACAGTTACACCCTACAGTATGAAAATGGCAATTACGATCGTGACCATTTTGCCGATCCTTTTTGTCTACCCTTTTCTCCAACGTTATTTCATTTCGGGATTGCTGGTCGGTTCAGTCAAAGCTTGAACCTGGTTTTCCCTGGAAGGTTGTTTTATGAACCGAAAAATCAAGGTCGGTGTCTTTGGGGCGCATCGTGGGCTCGCGATGATCCAAGTTTTGGCCGGTCACCCCGATGCTGAACTGGTCGCCATTTGCGATCGTTACGAACCTCTTTTGGAAAAATGCCGGACTGTTGCTCGTGACTCCAATATCAATGTTGCTTTTTACACCTCGTTTTCCGAATTCAAACAACATGAAATGGATGCGGTGGTTCTGGCCAATTATGCCAACGAGCACGCTCCGTTTGCCATCGAATTGCTAGGTCAGGGAATCCATGTCTGCAGTGAGGTTCTGCCGGTGGAAACCATGGCCCAGGCTGTTGAACTGGTTGAAGCAGTTGAGAAAAGTGGCCGAATCTATACGTATGCAGAGAATTATTGCTATTTCCGATCGACTCAGGAAATGAAAAGGTTGTACCGCGAGGGCGCGATTGGGGAGTTTCTCCACGCGGAAGGCGAATACGTTCATGATTGCGAATCCATTTGGCCTGACATCACTTATGGCGAACGGGATCACTGGCGCAACCGCTTGTATTCGACTTACTACTGCACCCACAGTCTTGGGCCAGTTATTGCCATCACAGGCGCTAAGGTCAGCCGGATTGTGGGGTTTGAGACACCGAATGTGCCCAACATGGCACGCCAGGGTTACCGGGGTGGCACGTCTGGCCTGATTGTCGCGCAAATGGATAATGGTGCGACTGTTAAAAGTTTGCACGGATATCTCAAACGTGAGCCTTCCTCTGTCTGGTACAGTCTATACGGCACGACGGGCATGATGGAAACAGATCGCTGGAATGAAGGCGTTGACCGGCTCTATCTTTATCAGGAAGGCAGCTCGAACAGTGATACTGCGATCAGTTACCGGCCCAAGGCAGCCGTAGACCTGCCCCAAGCCAATCAGGATTGGGGACATGGTGGCAGCGATTTCTACACCATGCACTATTTTCTTGAAAAAATCCTCGGCAGACCAGCGGGTGAAGCCTGCATTGATGTCTATCAAGCCCTTGACATGGCTTTGCCTGGCATTTTGGCTTACCGTTCGATCTGCTCAGGAAATGTACCTGTTGATGTACCTGATTTTCGTGATCCATCCGCACGGGAAGCATATCGCCACGACACTTGGTGTACCAACCCGGAGGTCGCAGGTGACATGCTGGCGCCGTTCTGTTCAAAAGGTGAGACCATGATCCCGGATTCTGTCTATACAGAGGTCCGGAACAAATGGCTGGAACACCAGAAAGGTCTTCTATGATCAGCCACCCCAGAGAGACGATTGGTCTGGTCGCCCACTACCTGGATCTTTATGACCGGACAGACCCTCAAGTCCGGCCGGGTATCGAGGCATTTTATGCAAAGGTAAAAAGTCGTCTGGCGCAACTTGACTTCTCCTGGACATTCAGCCCGATCTGTTGTGTCCGCGCAGAATTCGACCACGCTGTAGAACAGTTTGTCAAAGACGGTGTCGTCGCTGTGGTATCCATCCACTTGGCCTATTCGCCATCTCTTGAAAGCATTGAGGCCTTTGCCAGGCTAAACGTTCCTATTGTCATATTGGATACGACTCCAGCTGCCCGTTTTGATGCTGACACCTCACCTGATGAGATCATGTTCAACCATGGGATCCACGGGGTGCAGGATTTCTGCAATCGTCTTCGCCGTAGTGGTTTGACCTATTTTGTCGAAGCTGGCCATCTTGACTCCTCCAGCGTGATCACACGAGTTGAAGCAAGGATCAAAGGGGTAGCGGCAGCGGCTCGCTTGAAAAAGGCACGGGTCGGTCTGGTTGGACGTCCATTTCCCGGCATGGGAGATTTTCAGGTTCCTGATCATTGGTTAAAGGACCTCGGGATTACCGTTGTATCCTACACACCTGAAGATGCGGCCCAGGCCAGGCAAACCGTAACACGGGAAAAAGTCGCGGAAGAAATGGCATCCCTTCAGCTCGAATGGCAACTTTCAGACCAGCCGACCGATCTGATCCAGGCGGCGGCTCAGGCTGGACTGAATCTGCGCACGTGGCTTGAGGACAGGCAGCTCGACGCGGTTTCACTGGATTTTCTTGACTTGGATGTGGCGACCGGTTGGCCGACACTGCCGGCCATCGAAATCGATCGTGCGATGGCAGAAGGGACAGGATACGCCGGTGAAGGTGATGTGCTGACGGCTGCGCTGGGTTTTGCTCTGGCACCTCTGGCTTCAGCGTGGACTTTTACGGAAATGTTTTGCCCAGACTGGGATGGCCAGCGGATTTATCTGAGCCATATGGCTGAGGCAAATCTTGACATCCTGGCAGGCAAGCTTCGTGTGAGCCGTATGCCATTTCCCTTTGGCGATACGATTGATCCACTGGTTGTCAATGGCTACTATCAGCCTGGCCATGTCTGCCTGGTCAACTTAGCACCACAGCCGGACGGCCATTTTGCTTTGCTGGTTGTGCCGGGTGACCTGGAGCCTTCGCCAGAGCCCAATCGTCTGGCAGAAACCGTTCATGGATGGTTCAAGCCTGAAGGACTGGCTCTGGAAGATTTTTTCGCTCGCTACAGCGAAGCTGGCGGCACCCATCACGCGGTGTTGCTTTATGGCGATCCGTATAAAGCCCTGGATACCTTTGGCCAGGTTCTTGGGTTCAAAGTGATCCGCCTGGGAGGAAT
The DNA here is from genome assembly GCA_028684955.1 of Eubacteriales bacterium. Classification (GTDB taxonomy): domain Bacteria; phylum Bacillota; class Clostridia; order Saccharofermentanales; family UBA5734; genus UBA5734. Next base: position 4,480 of record JAQUEY010000032.1, on the reverse strand, counting down.
TTGAACATGCTTTCATCCATTCAACGCTCGCTTTCTGATCTGACTGGATTGTCATATGTTGATACATTGGCACTGACAGCATCTTTCCTGCACGGTTGGCCTGTCGAGCGTGCGCGCACCCTTGCGAACGAACCAGTACCATTTTTTAGTTCGGTCCGTATTCAGCGCATCAATGACCTGGCACGCCAGATTGGCCAGAAAGTGGCTGATCCACTGCCTCATCCGCTGCCTGGAGCTCCAACGGATGCTTTTGCACGAGCTTCACAATTGGCAGCAGCCCCACTGGGCGGGCTGGGACCCTATCGACTCGGCGAGGATGGGCGCCTCTACCTGGCCGCAAAAAGTGAACACTACCAGCTGTCCTTGGGACATCAGTTTGAGGGATACCAGCTGATCGACCGGGCACGCCAGCTCGGTGTGGTCAATGCCACCCACAACAATACTCGTGGCTCCATTACCCGCAGATTGGAAAGGGAACTGGTCCGCTCCGTCAATGGACTCAAGCCCGAAGATGAATCTTCACTTGAAAAAATTCTTGCCTTGCGCGAACCCAAGGTGCTCAACCGTGTCCTCAACCTTGAAACAGGAAGTCTGGCAGTCGAGGCCGGAGTCAAAATGATGCTGGCCCGTTTCTATCGCCTCGAACCACAGCTACCTGCACCTGTTCATGCAGGTAAAATACCTGTTTTCCTGGTTCTGGGTGACCATGCGGGTGGTCTGACAGCCAACTATCATGGGACAACCTTGCTCACACAGGTTTTTCGAGGCCTTTGGCCAGAGCTCAGGGAAAAAGCGGACCAGGCCAGACTTTTTCACGTTGTGCCCGTTCGAATCAATGACTTGGAAGATTTTGCAGCCAAAATCGCTTATTACAACCAAGGCGACTACAGAACCGCTGGCTTTCTGCATGAGATCATACTGATGAACTATGGCGGAATCCGTCTGGAAGAGGACTTCCTGAAGGGGGCGTATACCTTATGTGCTGCAAGCGCAACGCCTACGCTTGTCGATGAAATCCAGTCTTGCATGTGGTATCCGGGCATGTATCTGTTTCGCCTGTATGGGCTGGCACCGGATTTTGTCATTCTTGGCAAGGGTTTTCCAGGTGGAGAATACCCTGCTTCAAAAGTCATCACAACAGCTGAGATGGATATTCTGACACAATTTGGTGCCCTCGTGACCAATGGTCAGGAAGAACTGGCCAGTCTTGCTTATCTGGTGACCATGGCCTTTGCTAAAGCCAATGAGGCAGCAATTGATCAGCTCGGCCAAGCTTTCATGACGGACCTGCATGACCTTAGCAGCCGCTATCCAGATAAGATCAAAAAGGTCGAAGGCCTTGGACTGCTGGGTGCGCTACATTTCCCCTCTCTTGGCCAAGCCAAGTCCTTTACAGATGCGATGAACCAGGCTGGCATAGACACCAGTGCCCAGCTCTATAAACCGAACTGCCCGCCGGCTGTACTGGTCAAGCCGCCACTCGTCATGACAGAGTCCGTTTTAGACCAGCTGGTCCAAAAAATGGGAGGGGCGATCCAATGTCTTTGATCCGATTTGGCTTGATCGGCTGCGGCCTCATGGCGAAAGCCATGGTGGATGCAATCAACCGATGGCCCCATCTCAAGCTCGATCAAGAGGCTCCCCGTCCCGTTTTGACAGCAGTTGCGTGCCCACACGCTGAATCTCGGGCCTGGTTTGAGCAAAACTTTCCTTCGCTGATCCTGTCGACCTCTGATTACAGGGACATGCTTGCAGGGGACACTGTTGACGCCGTTTACTGTGCTGTCCCGCATCATCTCCATGAAACCATCTATTCGGATGTCATCCAATCAGGAAAGGCTTTGCTGGGCGAAAAACCGTTTGGGCTTGACTTGGAACAGAACAGGCACCTCATGGCAGAGATTGAAAAGCATCCGGATGTTTTTGTTCGTTGCTCGAGTGAATTCCCATTCTATCCGGCAGCTCAGGCGCTTTACCGATGGGTCCAGGATGGTCGATGTGGCGTGCTGATCGATGTGCGTGCAGCTTTTCGGCATTCCAGCGATTTGGATCTGAAAAAACCGATCAACTGGAAACGCAAAGTTGAGACAAATGGTGCTTACGGCTGTCTTGGCGACTTGGGTTTGCACACGGAGCACTTGCTTTTTCGTTTGGGGATTCAGATCGATGCCGTCCAAGCTTTATTGTCCCGGTTTATTGACCATCGACCGGATGGCTTGGGCAAAATTGCAGCCTGTGAAACTTGGGATAATGCAATCCTTCTGGGGTCAGCCCATCATTCAAATCAGGACAAACCATTTCCTGTTCTGTTGGATACCAAAAGGCTGGCCCCTGGATCAACTAACGATTGGTCCGTCGAAGTACATGGCCTGGATAGCGCTGTGAGGTTTTCGACCGAGGATCCCAATGCCTTGTACTATACGACGTCTGTTGATCGTGAACAAGCTTGGACCAGGCTTAACATAGGATCAAAACCACAATTTGCCACCCATACAGGAACCATTTTCGAGTTTGGTTTTGCAGACGCCATGCTCCAGATGCTGGCTGCATTTGTCCTGGAATGGGCTGGGCATCCTGTGGACTTTGGCTGTGCGACTCCCGAAGAAACCTATCAGTCGCATGTGCTGCATACTGCAGCTCTGCTGGCACATGATCAGAAACGCCAGTTCAACATACATGAACTTATTCAAGCCCAGGAGAGAGGGGCAGGAGGAACTAGATGATTGTTGGTTGCCCGAAAGAAATCAAACCAGATGAATTCCGTGTGGGACTTACCCCCGGACAGGTCCGTGAGTATGTCCGGCATGGTCATACGGTACTCATAGAGAACCTTGCAGGTGCAGGATCCGGTTTTGATGACCAGGATTATCGCGTCAGTGGCGCAGACCTGGTATCAGCCGGTGAAGTCTGGTTGCGTTCCGACCTTGTGATCAAGGTTAAGGAACCTTTGCCAGAGGAATATCCACTTCTTCGCCAGAACCAAATTTTGTTTACCTACTTGCATCTGGCAGCCAATCCTGATTTGACCCAGGCTTTGCTTGCATCGGGAACGACCGCAATTGCCTACGAAACAATAGAAAAAGAGGGTCTCTTGCCCTGCCTCAAACCAATGAGTGAAATTGCTGGCCGACTTGCGGTCCAGGAAGGTGCCAAGCATTTGGAAAAGCCAATGGGTGGTCGCGGCGTCCTGCTTGGAGGTGTTCCGGGAACGCCCAAGGCCAAGGTTGTTATCCTCGGTGCCGGTGCGGTCGGTGCTAATGCTTTGAAAATGGCAGTTGGTCTTGGTGCGACGGTCAGTATTCTGGATTTAGACTTGAAAAAACTTACAGCTTTGGATGATTTGTACGCCAATCGTATCCAGACCTTATACGCTTCGCCGGATACCATCGAACGTGAGCTGATGTCAGCGGATCTGGTTATCGGTGCTGTCCTCATTCCTGGCGGCTCCGCACCCAAGCTGGTTACCCGAGACCACCTCAAACGAATGGCTCCCGGAGCCGTTCTGGTCGATGTGGCAATTGACCAGGGAGGCTGTTTTGAGTCATCTCATTTGACCTACCATCATGATCCTACCTTTGTTGTTGATGGTATTGTCCATTATTGTGTCGGTAATATGCCAGGCGCTGTCCCTGTGACAGCCACAGCTGCATTGACTCAGACAACCTTCCACTATGGCCTGGCGTTGGCTGACTTGGGCCTGGAGGGTGCGATCGCACGTTGGCCTGAACTCCAATCAGGTTTGAATACCCAACGGGGTACCTGTGCACATCCCAGGATTGCTGTTCACTATGGCCTACCCATGGCCAAAGCCGTCGTATGATCGTACTAGGCATTGACATTGGAACAACCGGTTGCAAGACCTTGGCCGTTGATGATTCAGGGAAAATTGTCGGCCAGGCTTACCAAAGCTATCCAATCAGAACGGGCCCTGGCGGGATCGCGGAACAGAATCCTGAAGATTGGTACCAAGCTCTGGTGGCAACCGTCCGGACTGCAACTGCCGCCCAGAATTCACCATGCCTGGCATTGGCTTTGTCGACTCAGGGTGCCAGTTCTCTTTTAATTGACCAGAACCATCAACCTCTGACCCCGGCATTGAGCTGGATGGATACCCGGGCTGAACACCAGGCTGCTGCAATCAAAGAACATCTGGGAGATGACACGATTTATCAGACAACTGGCTGGCCTTGCGAAAGCAGCTTGGACATGGCCAAGTATGCCTGGCTGTATGAAGAGGCGCCTGAACAGGTTCGCCAGGCAGCAGCTTATGTATCAACTCTTGATTACATCCAATTGCGCTTGACCGGACAATTGTGCATAGACCCATCCAACGCAGCCATGCGCCAACTCATGGACATAGAAGCACAGCGTTGGGATCCGCGTATTTTGGATGAAATCAACTTGCCTGAGAGCCTGTTGCCAACCATCCGGAAAAGTGGAGAGCGAATCGGAACGCTTACTCCGACTGCGGCGGCTGATT
>JAQUEY010000031.1 GCA_028684955.1 Eubacteriales bacterium | reverse complement strand
TCAATCGCCCTTCTCAAACACAAAGGCGCACCAGCCGTTCTGTTCGGTGCGGCCGATTGGTTTGAGACCGGCGGCCATGCAGGCGGAGAGGACGGTGTCGGCCTTGTCTTCGATGATGCCAGAGGTGATGAAAATCCCGTCTGGCTTGAGGCGGTCGGGGATGTCGGCGGCGATCGTGGCGATGACGTCGGCGATGATGTTGGCCACGATCACATCGTACTGTTCCCACTTGGCGTCGCTGAGAATGCCGGTATGGACGTCGACTTCGACGTCGTTGAGACGGCAATTTTCACTGGCCACGTCGGTCGCGACCTGGTCGATGTCAATCGCCTCGACGGATTCGGCGCCGAGCTTGGCCGCGATGATCGCCAGGATGCCGCTGCCCGTACCGAGGTCGAGCACATCGTCGCCCTCGCTGAGTAGCTCGTCGAGCCACTGGGCGCACATGGCGGTGGTCTCATGCGTGCCGGTGCCAAAGGCGCTGCCCGGATCGAGTGTGATCACGATCTCCTCTTTCTCAGCCACATACTCAACCCAGCTCGGGTTGATCACAAGGCGCGGCGACAGATGCAAGGTCGTGTAATACTGCTTCCAATTATTGGCCCAGTCTTCTTCGTGCACTTCGCGACAGCCGAGGTAACCTTCGCCGACATCGAGGAACTCAGAAAATTCCTGCAGGCGGCTGTGGATCAGGTCCTCAAGCTCGGTCAGGGAGACATAGATTTTTGGTACGTCGTCGTAGAGCTCATCGCTGGTCAGGCTGATGTCTTCGTTGCGCCGTACACCCTGGTCGAATTCGGCGAAATAGGCCTTGATCTGGACAACTGGATCGAGGCTGTCGATGAAACCTTCGTCAGCGTAGGTCAGGCTCGTGGGATCGGCCAGGATTTCCTTGATTTCTTCGGCATCTTGGACCTGGACCCCATCGGCACCGAGACCTGAGAGGAAATCCGTCACCAGTTCGGCCGCTTCGTGAGTGGTGGCAAAGGACAGCTCCAGCCACCTCATTTGAACAGGTCCTTGATCTTGGCAAAGAACGAATCGACTTTCTGGTAGTTCTTGCGGTTGGTACTTTCACTGAATTGCTGCAAGATTTCCTTCTGTTTGGCGTCGAGGTGGCGCGGCACTTCGAGGATGACGCGGAATTTGTGGTCGCCGCGGACAGTGGCCCGGTCAATATGCGGGATACCCTTGCCGCGGATCGTGAACATCTCGTTGGGCTGGGTGCCTTCCTTGAGTGAAAATTTCTGGTTGCCATCGATGGTCGGTACATCGATTTCGGCACCGAGTGCGGCCTGCGGGAAAGTCACCGGCACTTCGCAGTAAGTGTGGTAGCCGTCACGCTGGAAAACCGGGTGCGGACGGATGTGGACTTCGACATAGAGGTCGCCGTAAGGGCCACCGGCTGAGCCGGGTTCGCCTTCGCCGCGCAGGGTCAGCATCTGGCCGTCATCAATGCCGGCAGGAACTTTGACTGAGAGTGACTTGGATTTTTGGCGGCGTCCTGAGCCATGGCAATCGTTGCAAGGATTCTTGATGATCGTACCGCGGCCGTTGCAGGCTGGGCAAGGGCGCTGGGTCATGACATTGCCAAACATCGTCTGCTGACGGGCCGTGACCTGTCCGGTGCCCTGGCATTGGCTGCACTTTTCGGGCTGTGAGCCGTCCTTGGTCCCGGTGCCATGGCACGTGTCGCACACGTCTTCCTTGGTGATCGTAATCGTCCGTTCAACGCCAAAGGCAGCTTCCATGAAATCCAGATTCATGCGGTACTTAAGGTTGGCTCCGCGCTGCGGACCAGCCCGACGGCGACTGCCACCAAAACCGCCACCAAAAAATGAACCAAACAGGTCTTCGATGTCAAAGTTGAATCCGCTGCCGTCAAAACCACCAAAGCCCTGGCCATCGACGCCAGCATGGCCAAACTGGTCATACTTGGAGCGTTTGTCAGCATCACTGAGCACGGCATAGGCCTCATTGGCTTCCTTGAATTTGGCCTCGGCATCTTTGTCGCCCTGGTTGAGATCAGGGTGGTATTGCTTGGCTACCTTGCGATAGGCTTTCTTGATTTCGTCATCATTTGCGCCTTTGCCGACGCCCAATACTTCGTAATAATCGCGCTTTTCAGCCACGGGGGTTCCTCCGATCAAAACTTGAGAAAACCCGCCTGGGCCAAATCTGGTCCAGGCGGGATCGGGTCATGTCAGGACCTTGGGGTCCGGAGCCAGTCTTACTTGTCGCCACCAGCGTCTTTGAAATCGGCATCGTAGGCCTGGCCAGCTCCGGTACCAGCGCCGGATCCCGGGTTGAAACCGCTCATATCCGGGAAGGGCTCATTTTCCGGATTGGCACCACCGTGCTGCTGGTAGAGCTTTTCGCTGGCTTTGAAGAAGGCCTGCTGCAGCGCTTCGGTGTCAGCTTTCATCTCTTCGAGGTTGTTGCTGGCCATTGAGGCCTTAAGTTTTTCGATGGCAGCTTCGATCGCGGCTTTATCAGCGCTATCAAGCTTGTCACCGGTGTCCTTGAGGGCTTTTTCCGACTGGTAGATCGCCGAATCAGCCGCATTTCTGGTGTCGACTTCTTCTTTCTTGGCTTTGTCTTCGGCTGCGAAACGTTCGGCTTCCTTGACCGCCTTGTCGATCTCGTCGTCGGTCAGGTTGGTCGAAGCCGTGATGGTGATGTGCTGCTCACGACCGGTGCCGAGGTCCTTGGCATGGACATGGACGATGCCGTTGGCATCGATGTCATACGTGATCTCAATCTGCGGCACACCGCGCGGAGCTGGCGCAATGCCATCGAGGATGAAGCGGCCGAGGGTCTTGTTGTACTGGGCCATTTCGCGTTCACCCTGCAGGATGTGGACTTCAACCTGGGTCTGGTTGTCAGCCGCGGTGGAGAACACCTGGCTTTTCTTGACCGGGATGGTGGTGTTGCGCTCGATGATCTTGGTGAAGACACCGCCCATGGTCTCGATACCAAGGGAGAGTGGTGTGACGTCGAGGAGCAGCAGGCCGGTGACGTCACCGCCAAGAACGGCAGCCTGGATGGCAGCACCGATGGCGACGCATTCGTCCGGGTTGATACCCTTGAAGGGTTCTTTACCAAAAACGGCCTTGACGGCGTCCTGGACAGCCGGGATACGGGTCGAGCCACCGACGAGCAGGATCTTCTCGATCTCACTGGCTTTGAGACCGGAGTCTGACAGGGCGCTTCTGACTGGACCCATGGTCATTTCGACCAGGTCAGCGGTCAGTTCGTTGAACTTGGCCCGGGACAAAGTGACGTCGAGGTGTTTCGGCCCGGTGGCATCAGCGGTGATATAGGGCAGGTTGATGTTGGTCGAGGTCACGCCGGACAGCTCGATCTTGGCTTTCTCAGCGGCCTCGCGCAGACGCTGCATGGCCATTTTGTCAACCTTGAGGTCAACACCCTGATCCTTCTTGAACTCGTCCACGAGGTAACTCACGATGCGCTGGTCAAAGTCATCGCCGCCGAGGCGGTTGTTGCCGTTGGTGGCCAGAACCTGGAAAACACCGTCGCCGATTTCGAGGATTGAGACGTCAAATGTACCACCGCCGAGATCGAAGACAAGGATCTTCTGATCTGATTCTTTGTCGAGGCCATAGGCCAGGGAAGCAGCTGTCGGTTCATTGATGATGCGCAGGACTTCGAGACCAGCGATTTTGCCGGCGTCTTTGGTGGCCTGGCGCTGGGAGTCAGAGAAGTAAGCCGGAACTGTGATAACAGCCTGAGTGACGGTCTCACCGAGGTAGCTTTCGGCATCAGTCTTGAGCTTTTGCAGGACCATGGCCGAAATTTCCTGGGGTGTGTAGTTCTTGTCGTCGATGGCGACCTTGTGGTTGGTGCCCATTTCGCGCTTGATCGAGATGACGGTGCGGTCCGGGTTGGTGACAGCCTGGCGCTTGGCAACCTGGCCTACCAGCCGTTCACCGGTCTTTGAAAATGCGACGACGGACGGGGTCGTGCGGCTACCTTCAGCGTTGGCGATAACAACCGGCTCGCCGCCTTCCATGACAGCGACGCAAGAGTTTGTCGTACCTAAGTCAATACCAATGATTTTTCCCATGTGATTGAATCCTCCTGATTTGGATGAATGATTTTTCGTTTGAATGTTAAATGGATCTGGTTATGCTGAAAAGCTCAGTTTTCCCTGAGAGCAGGGCAGCTGGCCTGGTTTTCAGTTGGCGACCTTGACGAGGCTGTGCCGGATCACTTTGTCGCCCCGGGTGTAGCCTTTCTGGAAAACCTCGACGACGGTTGAGGCTTCTACTGAGTCATCTTCGATGTGCATGACGGCTTCAGCCAGATTAGGGTCAAAGGTTTGGCCCAGGCAGTCGATTTCACTGACATTGAGTCGGGCCATCGCTTCGACAGCCTGCTTCTTGATCAGTTCAACACCTTCGGCTATGGCCTTGACCGAGTCATCATTGACAGTTGCAACCGTCTGGACGGCGCGGTCGAGACTATCAAGGACAGGCAGCCATTCCTTAACCACAGCGGTGATGGAATCTGTATAGAGGGATTCCTTCTCCTTCTGGGTCCTGCGACGGAAATTGTCATATTCGGCAGCCAAGCGTAGGTATTTTTCTGATAATTCAGCCAGTTCCTGTTCCCGGACAGCCAGGTTCTCCTGGAAAATCAAGGTCGGATCGGCCAGTTCCTCAGCGGTCGGGCCTTCAAGCTTCGGTTCGTCAGCCAAATTTTGTGCTGTCGGTTCTGCAGAGCTATCAGCTGAAGCAGGGTTGGATGGATCTTGCACGTCGGCTTCGCGGACGATGTTTTCCTCCGGGATGTCGGACGCGTGCGGCTGAGTTTTCTTCATAAAGTACGGTCACCCTCCATTTGATCATTCCCGGAAACAAGGCTCCGGATCTGGTCGTTCAAATTCATGCGGACAAAGTTGATATTCGAGATCACCTTGGCGTAGGCCATGCGGCGGGGACCGATGACTCCGATCCGGCCAGCGACGGTGTCGCCAATCCGGTACGTCGTGGTGATGAAACTGCAATTTTCCAATCCAGACAGGGCTATTTCCTGACCAATCCGGATCATGTAAGTCGAGTTGGCCGGTTCTTCACCAATGCCTTCATTCAAGTAACCGGCAACCATCCCTTCCTTGGCCAGGACATCGAGGGTCGTGCGGGCCCGGCTGATGTCAGCAAACTCGGGGTATGCGAGCAGTTTGTTGCTGCCAGCCATGTAGACTTCGAGGTTGTCTGCCTGTTTGATCGAGACATAAGCCTCATACAAGACCTGATTGAGCAGCGAATCCGGTAGCGGGGCATGTTTGCCTGCAGCCGATACTGCCACCAGTGTGATGTCGTCGAGCGGCATGCCGTGCAGGCCTTCCTCGATCGCATGGGCAATCTGGGCCAGCTGCGAACTGTCGACCAGATCGGGGATGCGCACCATACGGTCCTTGACCAGTCCTGCGGACAATACCACGACAACCAGAGCACGGCCAGGCTCGATCATCAGCATCTTGATCTGCTGCAAGTGGTTCTTGCAGCATTTGGGTGATAAGGCCAGCGACGCATACTGGGTCTGTTCCGACAGGAGCTGGGACGCTTTGCGGATCAGTCCGGTCACTTCGCTCATGTTCTCCTTGAGCATCGTGCGAATCGTCCGAGCCTCTTCATCTGGCAATGCTTCCACTTCCATCAGGCTATCGACATAGGTGCGGTAACCCAGGTCGGACGGAATCCGTCCAGCTGATGTATGCGGCTGCTCGAGATACCCCATCTCCTCCAGATCAGCCATTTCGTTGCGGATGGTAGCTGAACTGACGGGTAGCTGATGCCGGCTGACCAGTGTCTTGGACCCAACAGGTTCAGCAGTATCGATGTAGTCATCGACGATCGCCTTGAGGATCATTTTTTTGCGTTCGTCCAATTGCTGGTTCACGTGGTTCACGATTCTCGGGGCTCCTGCTGGCTTTGCCAGATGCTGGGGGTTGTGTGGCTGGGGGCGGGACGGGTGGGCGTGGGTTGGCTCGGGTCAGACCGGTTTAGCACTCGAAGGTTCTGAGTGCTAAAGACAATTTACCACCAAGATCAGGGAATGTCAATAAAGGAAAAAGACAGGCTCTTTGCTTAACTCCGTGAAAAGATCTAAAGAAATTAGAGCGTTCCCCCTCGCGCCAAACCTGGCCCTTTTCATGGAAATTGCCGCTGTTGGTGCCACCCTTCGTGCCAAGTGGATCAGACGAACTCGCTGAAGGCCTGGTTGGCCAGGTCCAGTCCGAGCGGGGTCAGTCGCACGCCGAGATCATCGATCTCGATCAGGCCTCGGTCGAGCAGACGACGAAACTCAGCCGCAAACCGTTCACGGGCATCGTCGTTCGCACCGAAACGAGCCTGGTAATCGTCCCAGAAAGCGCCTTGCGTCAGGCGCAGGCCGAGCAGGAAAAACTCCTTGCGAGCTTCGGCTGAGTCGATCAACTCCGATGATTCAAGCGCCAGGAAAGGCCACTGGATCTCTTCGCGCAAGCCCGGCCTGCTCTGGGTTCTTCCTGCCTCATCCGCACCAGCCGTCTCACGCACGTGAACGCTCTCCCCTGCCCCGCTCCACGCGGTTGCGTACGTCCGCCAGTCGGTGGTGTTGCCGCGGCGGACTCCGGCGAGGTAGCTGTGGGCTGCGACGCCGAAGCCGTAATAGGATTCGCCGCGCCAGTAGACGAGGTTGTGGTGGCATTCCTGGCCGGGTCGGGCGGCATTGCTGATTTCATAGGATGGAAGACCGGCAGCGGCCAGACGATCGCGCACGGCATGGTAGATCGCGCGTTCGAGGTCTTCATCAGGCAACTGCTCGGGATGGTCGAGGTAGCGGTCGGCAAAAGGGGTACCGGGTTCGATGATCAGGGAATAGTAGGAGATATGGTCGATCCCGAGCGCGAGGACGCGCTCGACTGATTCCAGGGCATCGGCCAGTGTCTGGCCGGGCAGACCGAGCATGAGATCGACACTGATCCGGTCAAAACCGGCAGCCCGGGCATCGCGCACGGAGGTGACAAAATCGTCGTAGGTGTGAATCCGGCCCAGCGTCTGAAGAAGCTCGTTCTGGGCGGCCTGGAGACCAAAACTGATCCGGTTGAATCCGGCCGTGCGCAAATCGGCCAGCTGACCGGGTCGCAGGGTGCCAGGATTGGCTTCGAGGGTGATTTCCGCGTCTGGTTCCAGCCCAAACTGCACCTGCAACAGGTCGAGAATTGCGGCCAGATCAGCAGGATCAGCCAATGATGGGGTACCGCCACCGAAAAAAACGGAAGCCAGCGGCACGGTCAGACCGTGCAGCCGGCTCCATGTACCGATGGCTTCGATTTCATGTTTCAACAACTGGGTGTAGGCAGTCTGTTCGCCAGTCCGGCCGGGCCAGGAGATGAAATCGCAATACGCACATTTCTGCTGGCAAAAAGGCCAATGGACATAGGCGGCTCGCGGGGTTAGCTGGTCACGACTCAACTGGGCAGGCAAAGCGCGCAGATTCAAGCTTTTCCTGCGCTTTTGCCCCCGCTGACATCGCTGACGACTTCTTTGAGTGACAAAGCGAGGCTGGCCAGGTTCTGGATATCAGACGGCACAATGATTTTCGTAGCTTGGCCATTGGCCACCTGGGCCAGTGTCTCCAGGCTCTTGATCGCAATCAGGGAGGAATTGGCGCCGACGTCCTGGATCATGCGCAGGCCCTGGGCGGTGGCTTCCTGGACCTTGAGGATGGCCAGGGCCTGGCCCTCGGCTTCGCGGATTGCGGCCTCCTTCTTGGCTTCGGCGCGCAAGATGGCCGCGGTTTTTTCGCCTTCAGCCGTGCGAATCGCAGCTTCTTTTTCGCCTTCAGCGCGCAGGATGTTTTCGCGTTTCTCGCGTTCGGCTTTCATCTGGCGTTCCATGGCGACCTGGATTTCTTTGGGCGGGATGATGTTTTTCAGCTCGACGCGGTTGACCTTGATCCCCCATGGATCAGTCGCTTCATCGAGGATCAGGCGCATTTTGGTATTGATCAAGTCGCGTGAGGTCAGAGTCTGGTCCAGCTCGAGATCACCGATGATGTTACGCAGGGTTGTGGCCGAGAGGTTCTCAATCGCCATGATCGGATTCTCGATGCCATAGGTGTAGAGCTTGGGGTCGGTGATCTGGTAGAACAGGACGGTGTCGATCTGCATCGTGACATTGTCCTTGGTGATCACAGCCTGAGGCTGGAAATCGGCCACTTTCTCCTTGAGGGAGACGATCTTGACGACCCGGTCGATGAAGGGGATCTTGACATGGATGCCGGTGTGCCAGGTGGTGTGATAGGCGCCGAGTCGTTCAATGATGAAATTGGTCGCCTGCGGCACGATGCGGACGTTACGGATCAGGATGGTGAACAGGATGAACAGGACCAGGATGAAGGAGATGAAGGAGCCGAAAGCTGCGAGGGTGGCGGCGGCTGGGATGATGGACACGGTTTCAGTCATGATTGGCCTCCTTAGCCGTTACGATGGCTTTGACACCGCGGATCTCGACAATCCGGACCGGGGTGTCCACTGCAATGGGTTGCTGATTCAGGCTGTTGGCACTCCAGGTCTGGCCGAGGGCGCGGATCTGGCCGGTCCCCTGGATCGGGTCGATCGGTTTGATGACCAAGGCATCCTGACCGATCAGGCGGTCTGCATTGGTCGGGGTTCGGCTGCCCTTGGCCAGGTTCATGCGCGGTCGGATGACGACCAGGAACAGGGCCAGCAAGATTCCGGAAACAACGATCATGGTCGTGACCTGAAGCGCAACAGTCATGCCAGCCAAGTCCAGGACCAGGGCCACCAGGCTGCCGGCAGCAAACCAGATGGTGGTCAGATTGACAGTGACCGCTTCGGCGATCAGGAATATCGCTAAAAGGGCCAGCCAGAAAATCCAGGCATCCAATTGCAGGATCATGCGCTATCCTCCTGTTGTGGTGGCAGCTGTTGAAACAGCTGAACTGCGTTTGATCGCTTCCAGAATGACAAACGCCGTGTTGTTGATTCTCAGCGTCAGGCGGTCGATGGTTTCTTCTTTGTCTGAACGGTCGTCTGAGACCTGCGCAGCTGTATTGGTCAATAGATAGGACAGAAAATCAGTCGAGTCAAAGGCAGTGTCCCGGATCTGGCCATCGGTTGCAGCCAGGGCGGGATTTTTGCTCTCTTTCATTTCATCTACCGTTTTATAATTATAATCAAATGATTCAAAAAAAACGACCGGGATTCCTGCCTCATCAAAGGGGGTGTGATTGGACCGGTGCAGCGTCCACTCGCGGTAAATGGCCATTTCACCTGTGTCTTCGAGCGGCACCCGGATGGAGGACTGGTTGGTCAGCAGATTGTACTGGTTGTTGGTGTAGAGTTTGTTTTCAAAAAAAACATCGGTTGCCTCGTAAAGCTTGCGGCGCAGTTCATAATTTTTCTGGTTGCCGGCCTCGACTGAATTCTGTCCGGCATGGACATAAACCTCATCACCGGCATAAATGCCATCGATGTTGTACATGGCATCGGTCCGATCCAGGTCGGCATCACCCAGGCCCTGGACAAAGGCTTTCGCCCCGGCATAATCTGCTGTCCCGGCACCAAAGGCAACCAGCACGATATCGTGGGCCAGTTTCTGGCCCTTGAGCTGGCGCGCCAGGGTAAACAGGACGCCAACACCTGATGCATTGGCGTGGATTCCATCGAAATCAGCCAGAGTCGGCGTCGGGAAGGAGTCCGTATCGTCTACCAACTGTCCATTTTGACCTTCAGCTGCGGTTTCGCTCGCAGCCTGGGCAGCGACTGCTTCAGCGTGAGCTTGCTCTCCCTGGGCGGCTGTAACGCTGACATCGTAATGAGCACCGATGATGATCTGGCGCCGTTCTTTTTTGACCGTGCCGGATTCATCTGTGCGCTCGACTCCGGCGCCTTCGATCCGGACGAACAGATTCGCAGAGGGCACGGACTGTCCTTCGGCGTTGGAGTAGGTGAATTTCTGCGTCGTTGTCTTGTAACCCAAGGCTTTGAACTCAGCGGCCAGGAAATCCCGTGCGCCGGCCTCGAGATCCGATCCGGCACTGCGATAGGGGTATTTTTCCGCCAGTTCCAGAGCCAGCTGCGAACCATACGCGCCATAATCAGCCACTTTTACTTCATCCGGGCCAGCACTGATCAGGCCCGAACAGGCTGACAAACCGAGCATCAAGCTCAAGGCCAGGCTGATGGTCAGCAAACGGTTTTTCACAGCTTGCTTTTTCAGCATGGCGTCGCTGCCTCGAGATCAGGAAACAGGGAGCGAACCTTGAGCAGCAAAGTGGCTTCAGCCACGTTGGCGTCCACGAGCTTGATCCGGGGGTGGTTGACCGCATCGAGTTCGACCAGGGTCAGGGGCTGGCCTGGCGCCTGCGAACGCAGCACACGCTGGGCAATAACCTCAGCCGAAACCCCATTGAGTTCGACCGGGAGTTTCAGATTGACCAGCAATTGACGCAGCCGTTCATCCGGCCAACTGGCTAATAGTCCCAGGGCCATGGCTTCGCCATGCAGATATTTCAGGAAACGGAAATGACCTTCGATGGCATTGCCAATCTCCTGGCCAAAGCCAAGCAAGCGCTCATCACGGTGAAGCAGGTTTTGTTTGGCTTGCAAAGACAGGGTAATCATCTCGCTGAGGTCCCAGACGCCTGACTCGAGCCGGTCCAGGAGGGTCTGGTCCTCCAGCAGGCCGTAGAGGACGATCCGGGCGTAACCACAGGCAATCTGGCGCGCCGACAGGGATGCGGTCAGAGTCGGATCAATGACGACAGCCGTCGTCTGATTCAAAAGGCCCAGGCTGTTCTTGCTGCTGCGGATGTTGAGCAGATTGACCGGGCAGATGGCCGAATCAACCATGGCAAAAAGGGACGTCGGGACGAGGACCAGCTGGGGATGGCCGAGAAAAGTTGCTGTGACGTAACCGGCCACATCCAGGATGCTGCCACCGCCAAATGCAATCAGAACATCCGATGATGTGATCGCCAGGTCGGCCAGCTCTTCGCAAATGATCCGGACGGTGTCGAGATTCTTGCCGGTTTCGGCACCATCAACCGTCACAACGGTAAAGGCTGCACCGGCTGTCGTCAGGGTCTGCTGCAGTTTGTTGAGGTAGAGCGAGCTGACTTCCCGGTCGGTGACAATGACGATTCGTTTGGCGCTTGCGATCTCTGGAATCAACTGGGGGATCTGGGTCAGGCTGCCGGCATCTATATGGATGGGAAAGGAACGGTCATGAATCTGGCCGAAAATCTGCATTGAAATTAACTCCTTAGCGGTGTTGCATCATTCATCATACCACGTCGGGAGGGCTTTGAATATGAGCCACCTGCCTGTAAGCCCATACGGAAACTAGATGTAGTACATAGGGTCCTGGCCAGACTCAAGCTGGTGCTGGGCCGCCAGATCGGCCAAAGTCAGGGTGTTGAGATGCTTTTCGATCTGGTCGCTGAGTGGTTGCCAGATCGTCTCGACGAGGAAGCGTCGGATCGGGGTTTGCTGCCCGGTCGCATCTTGGAGGTCCACCAGTGACAGATCTCCTTCGAGAATCAAGACAATGTCACCCACCCGGATCTGATCTGCCGGGCGTGCCAGGATATAGCCACCCTGGGCCCCTTTGATGCTGCGGACCAGGCCAGCTTTGCGCAGCGTGGCAAAGTCCTGTTCCAGATATTTGATCGACAAGTTTTGCCGGGCTGCAATCTGGTGCAAGGCAACTTGTCCATTCTGGCTGTAGAGTGCCAGGTCGATCAGGGCCCGTAGCCCGTAACGGCTTTTCGTAGAGAGCTTCATATGAAAAACTCCATCTGGCTGTCTTGTTCCCAGGCTGCGAATTTCCGGTGCAGGTCGTCGAGTGTGATTTCGTTGACAAACTCGGCAATTTCTCGTTCCATCAGGTTCCAGACCGGCCGCGACAGACAATCCATGTAACGTTCACAGCCAGGGGCTGCGGGATCTGTGCAGTTGACCGGATTGAGGGAGCCTTCTGCCGCCCGGACAATGTCGCCAACCGTGATGGCACTGGCTGGTCGTGCAAGATAATACCCGCCGCGATTGCCGCGCAGGCTGACCAAAAGGCCACCCCGTTTCAGAAGGGCAAAAATCTGCTCCAGATAACTGTCGGACAGCCCTGTCTGTTCACTGATCTTCCGGATGCTGACCCGCTCTCCTGATGGCTGGCTGCCAAGAGCGAGCATGGCTTCCAAAGCATAGACGCCACGGGTTGAAATGCGCATGGGTGACAACTCCTCCAGACTCTCAGGTGGTTTTCAGGTTGTGTTTCTGACGGCTGTTCATGCGTACGCCAGAGCCTGCTCGAGATCGGCGATCAGATCCTGGGCGGATTCGAGTCCGATCGAGAGGCGAACCAAATCTGATGTGATGCCAGCCGAGACCAGCTCCTCATCAGAAAGCTGGGAATGGGTCGTGCTCGCCGGATGGATCACGAGGGATTTGGCATCGGCCACATTGGCCAGATTCGAGAACAGCTCGAGATGGTCGATGAAACGGACCGCTGCTTCTTTCCCTCCCTTGATTCCAAATGTGAATATGGAGCTCACGCCCTTGGGCAGGTACCTTTGCGCCAGACTGTAATATTTGTTTTCTGGCAAGCCTGCGTAATTGATCCAGCTGACTTTCGGATGACCGGCCAGGTAGGCAGCCACTTTTCTGGCATTTTCAACATGGCGGTCCATGCGCAAGGAGAGTGTTTCCAAGCCTTGGATGAAAAGCCAGGCATTGAATGGACTGATGGCTGCGCCGGTATCTCTGAGCAGGGCGACACGCATACGCAGAATGTACGCCTGGTTGCCCAGGTCGCGTGCATAAGCCAGACCGTGGTATCCGGGATCTGGCTGGGACAACAGCGGGAATTTCGGCGTATTGAAGTCAAAACGGCCTGCATCCACCACCACGCCACCAAGCGACGTGCCATGGCCACCGATGTATTTGGTCGTCGAATGGACCACGATGTCGGCGCCATGTTCAATCGGCCGGATCAGGTAGGGTGTGCCAAACGTATTGTCCACGATCAGAGGAACCCCCTGGGCATGGGCCATTTCTGCCATCCGGGCTAGATCGACCAGGTTACCGTTCGGATTACCGATCGACTCGACATACCAGGCTTTGGTTTTTTCCGTGGTTGCCGCGACAAAAGTGTCGAGGTCATCAGGATCGGCAAAAACGGTTGTGATGCCATAATGAGGCAGGGTATTGCGCAGCAGATTCAGCGTACCGCCATAGAGCGTCGTAGCAGCCACGATCTGGTCACCTGCTGCGGCCAGGTTCATGATCGCATACGTCACTGCTGCCGATCCGGATGCTACGGCCAAAGCACCGACGCCCCCCTCGAGGGCTGCGATGCGCTCTTCCAGGACAGCAGTGGTCGGGTTCATGATGCGCGTGTAAATATTGCCCGGGCGAGCCAGACTGAACAAGTCGGCGCCATGCTGCGTATCTTCAAAGACATAGGATGTTGTCTGGTAGATCGGAACAGCCCGCGACCCGGTCGTTGGATCCGGTTCCTGGCCGGCATGGATAGCCAGTGTATCGAAAGAATAGTTGCCAGGATCCAGTTTGCCCATGGTCATCGCCTCCGCATTCGGATTTTTATTCCAAGTATTCCAGTATGATTTAATTGAATGTTACAGCGCGGGATAAATAAAGTCAAGGGCTGGATGGTGTAGAAATATTCAAAAAAAGACGCAGTCAAAACCGCGCCTTTCCTAGTGATCAGGGCAAAGTGCCAAAGCAAGGAAGACTACTGGGCCATTTCGGCGTAGTCGGCATAATAGGGAGTCTGGATAGGTTCAGCAAAACGGTCGAGCGAACGTTGCTCACTCAGGACTTTGGTCCGGTAGGCGCTCGGGGTCATGCCGGTATTCTGGCGGAAGGCAGCCGAAAAACGGCTGGCGGAGAAAAAGCCGCACTGGTTGCCGATGTCGTTGGCTGAAAGCCGGGTATGGACGAGCAATCGTTTGGCCTGGGTGATCCGAAGGTCGGTCAGGAAATCATACGGACTCTGGCCGAAGGCTTGCTTGAAGGCGCGGATGAAATGGAAGCGGTTCATGCGGGCCAGTTCTGCGAGGCGCTCGATGGTCAGCTTTTCCTCGAGATTCTCATGCATGTACTCGAGCACAGGCTGGAACCGGGATTGGCTTTCGGTCAGGGGTTTGTCAAACAGGCGGGATTCCTCGATCTGGCTGATGTGATAATGGCGGATCAGCTGGATCGCGAGTTGTTCGGTCAGGCTGGAGACGATGCGGTCGCGCCCGATGCGGCTTTCGCGCAGCTCGGTGATCAGGGTGGCAAGGACGGCCTGGACTTCGGAATGAAGCAAGCATTGCTCGCACAGGAACGGCGCTGCTGCCGGACCGAGAATGTCCCTGGTCAGGTGATCGAGGTAATCGGCCTGGAAAAAGACCGAAATAAAACTGCCCTGCTGGATACCGCGTGCGGCACCATGGCGGGTATGCGGCTTGATGATCAGCAGCTGGCCGGGGCGGCATTCGATGATCCGCTTGTCGATGTAGAGGTGGGTCAGGACCGAGAGGGGGATCAGGAATTCGTAACGCTCATGGCTGTCTTCTATCGCAGCGGTGGTGTTAACGGGGTCGACGGTCATCCGGATTTCGACGGGGCCGCCGGGAAGGGAAATGAGCTGGTCGGCAGGCAGGACTTTGGCCAAAGGGGAAAGGTCTGTCAGATCGGGTTTCATGAATCCTCCGGTGAAATGCCAAGCGGTCGGCAAAGTTGACAAATGGTGCGCACCGCTGATGTTTACTATCAAAATGATGAAACAATTATAGGTAAAGATTGTCGTTTTTTGCAAGGAAAACATCGGCCAAGTGGCCGAAAATGACAAGAAACGTGGAATTGCCTATTTTTTGCCAGCCAGATGGACAGTTGTTTGAACAATTGATTCATATTGAATGATATCAGGTCCCACACGACACCTGGAAAAACTCCTTTGCCACTGCAAGGTGCCCTATGATAAGATTTGGGCATGACACTTGCTAGCGCGCCCGATCAGCACTGGACGGTCGAATTGGATGTGTTTTTCGTCAATCAAGCCCAGTATTTTTGACTGGAGTTGCGGATGGCATCAGTTAGGACTCAGGGAACAGGTCGGTACAAGCCGGCTGGCCAAACAAAGGGCCGGATCGCCAGCATGTGGTTGCTGGTTTCTTTTTTCGTCTTTTTTCCTGGATTGCCTGCAAAGACCACCCTCTGGGGTGGCGAGTCCGTGGCAGTCGCTGCAGCTATTCTGCCTGTTTCTGAGGCATCGGGGCCGGAAGTAGACCTGGACGCGTCGATCGCCAATCTGGCAACGCCACCGGTTTCGGTCAGCGGTACAGCCATGCTGGTTCTGGAAGTCAACCGCTCCCGGGTCTTGTTTGAGCAAAACAGTGAGATTGCCCTGGATAGCCCGGTGTCAGCCAAGCTGATGACTGCCCTGATTGCTTCTGAGCAGCTCAAGCCGGAAACGATGATCACCATCAGCAGCGTAACCGCGGAGATGCCCGACCTGGCGGTGAGCAAAGGACAGCCGGCCCTCAAAACAGGCGAAAAGTACAGTTTTGAGTATTTGCTCCTGCGACTCATTTTTTACGATTCCGATGCTGCAGCGGTAGCTCTTGCTGAACAGATCAGCGGCGAAGAGAGCGACTTCATCCTGTTGATGAACAGTAAAGCCCAGAGTCTTGAGATGCTGGAGACGATTTTCACCAGCAGCACCGGTCTGGCAGCACCGGTGAAACGATCTGAAGACACCCAGAGTGAAACGATCGCGCAGGAGCCGGAAACAGCAACCACGACACTGCGTGATTTGGCCCGCCTGGTCAAGGCAGCCAGCCAGAATAAAACCTTGGCTTCCGCCCTGACGCGCCAAAGTGAATACCTGGTTTTGCCCGGGCCTACGGTCATTTCCCTGCATCATCAGCTGGAAACGCTGTGGACCATGTCCGAAGACCAGGTCACTGGGGCCTTTTTCAGCAACAAGTCCGATGCTGCCACGGTGACGTTTGGCACCGTGGATGACATATCGATCATCACACTCATCCACGGGGGGCGTGCAACAGAAGCCATCGATGATACGGTGGCTTTGTATCATGCCGTGGATGAGAATTTTGAGGTTGCCACTCTGGTCGAAGCAGGCGACCATTTCTTTGGCGGCCAGGAGCAGACCGTCGATGGCGAGTCCTTTGGCCTTGTCTATTTGAAAACCATCACGTATGTGCGGCCTTCGGGACAGGATTACCTCGATAGTGCCGTCCAATACCAGTCATTCGGGCCTTTTACGCGCCCCATCCTGAACGGCGCAGTCATCGGCCAGGCCATTTTCAAACTGCTTGATGGCACCACCATCGCCGTCGATGTCGGACCAGACCGCCAGATCCTCTCCAGTGTCACCCTGATCGACCGGGCACTTAAACAATTGCAGGGCAATCCAAACCTGACCATCGTCCTGCTCGCGACCCTGGTCCTGCTGATCCTCGTCTTAGCCGCCAGGGTCCTGGCCAACCTGGCCCGCCTGACTAAGCTCACCTTCCTGCTCCTTTTCGAAATCCGCAGTCGCCGCTGACACCTTTGGGCTATTTGAGCGCAGCACACAGTATCTTGACTGTCGAGCGTAGCACAGGCTACGGCCGCGCGCCTTAAAAGCGAGTAGTCTTGAACTGTGCCGAAAAATGGACCACGTCCCAAGGAGGTTTTATGAGTGAATTGATCAATAACCGGGAAATTTTAAGTGATCGCGAGCGACGGGAGGGACTGAAGTCTGTCATCCACATGCTGCACGATGGTGTCCCTGTTGCCGAGGCCAAGGCAGCTTTTGCCAGGATATCCGAGGGGATCAGCGGAGATGAAATTGCCCGCCTGGAAGGCGAACTGGTTGCGGAAGGCATGCCGGTGGAAGAAATCCAGCGGTTGTGCGATGTCCATGCGGATGTTTTCCGGGACCAGCTCGTGGAGCCGGACGATCGTGAGATGGATGAGATCCCCGGACATCCGGTCCGGACCCTGATCCGGGAGAACGAAGCACTGGCCAGCCTGATCAAGTCTACGTTAGAGCCACAAACCCAGGCCTATGCAGCCGATCCAGCAGCCGGCGGCGATGCTTTGGCTGCTTCGCTCGGTCTCTTGTATGACATTGACAAACATTATGGCCGCAAGGAGATGCTGATCTTCCCCTATCTGGAGAAATATGGCCGTGAAGCCCCACCGAAGGTTATGTGGGGGGTTGACGACGAAATTCGCAGCGCTATCAAGTCATGCCGCCGCCAGGTCATGGAGCGCGATCCCAATGTTGTTTCAGCCTTGACGGATCTGTACAAGAAAATTTCGGAAATGTTCTTCAAGGAAGAAAACATCCTCGTCCCGATGCTGGCTGAATTGCTGACCGAAGACGAGTGGCTGGCGATTGCCAGGGAAAGCGCCGAAATTGGCTATTGCCTGGTCGAGCCAGACGGCCCCTGGATCCCCAAACGCCACGAACTGGAAGCCGATGCCCATATGCAGCACCTGATGGGCCAGGCCAGTGACAAATCGGGAGCACCTGCAGCATCAGCTGCATCAAATGCCCCGGCAGACGGGCTGATCCGTTTTGACACAGGCGTCCTGCGCCTCGACCAGCTCTCAGCCCTGCTCGACAAACTGCCGCTCGACATCACCTTCGTCGATGAAAATGACATCGTCCGCTATTTTTCGCGAGCCGACGAACGCGTCTTTCCCCGGCCCAAAACAGTTATCGGACGTCATGTCAACAATTGCCATCCGCCGCAGAGTGTCCATGTCGTAGAACAACTGGTCAGCGATTTCAAGGCCGGGACCAAGGATTCTGAAGATTTCTGGATTGAGATGAAAGGCATGTTTGTCCTGATCCGCTACTTTGCCGTGCGAGGAGAAGACGGACGCTACCTCGGCACGCTGGAAGTCACCCAGAACATTGCCCCGCTCAAAGCCATCGAAGGGGAAAAGCGCTTGCTCTCCTGACCAGGCACTGACCCCCAGGCGAGGCTCACCAGATCTGCAAGACAAGTGCTCCACACCTGCACGGTTCCACAATCAAGCGGCAGAAACCACCCGGTTCCTGCCGCTTTTTTTGGCCTGGCTCAAGGCGAGCACGGCGCGATTCAGCCAATGCTCGAAATTCTCGCCGGTTTCATGTTCCGCCACCCCGAGGCTGGCAGTGTATGCACAGACCAGCGGCCGCGGTTGTGTCTCGATCTGGTGGCGCAGGTTTTCAGCGACAATCAAGGCTTCGTGCTTGTTTTTTCCATGCAGGATTAAAATAAACTCGGTCGCTGTGTACCGGACGGCAAAATCCGTTGCCTGTGAGGCCATCTGAATCAAATCTGCCAGTTCCCGGATGACCTGGTTGCTTTTATGGCTGCCATGCCGTTCGATGATTGCAGCAAAGAAATCGATTTCCAGAAGGATCAGTGAAACCGGGTACGGCCTGTTCTGGTAAGCATGGTCGCTCCGGTTGCTGGTTATTTCGCGGCCGACGGTTTGTTCCAGATAGTGCCGGTTGTAAAGCCCTGTCATTTGATCGGTGATGGATTGTGCTTCCAGCAACTGGTTCTTGTGCAAAAGATCTGACAGCAGAAGCCGGTTGTCAATGAGTTGCACGACTGAAGCCATGATGCTGAAATTGACCATCATGAAAAGCTGGGTCACCGTCGATTCCATGCTGGCGTCCGTGAAAAACTTGTCGGCGTAGGATTCGCGGTAGACAATCACCAGGCGGGCCAGCAGATAGCCTGGGTAGCCGACCAGGACCAGCATGGAGAGGGATCTTTCAACCAAGGGCAGCCGTTGCCAGACTGGCCAGATCGTGACAATCAAGTCAACGAACAGGTAGACAACCAGCAAGGACGTGATGGCAATGCGGGGAAAGGAAACGGGTACCAGGATGATCACAAAAGTCAGGACGGTATATCCCAGGATCAGCAGCAGGGAATATTTGACCGGCCAGCCTTTGAATCCGCAAAATGACCGGATTCCAGCAAAATACATGAAAAAGAACAAGCTGAACGACAAGTTGAAAACCAAAGCCAGAATTTCTGGCGGGGCCGTATAGAAGATGAATACGATAAAAAAGGCTGTGGACAGAATCCAGTACCCTCGGCTGACAAACCTCAGAGACTTTGATTTCCGTTGGACGGACATGACCCGCAGGTTGATCGAGTAGAGCAGCAGAATGAACGCATTGGCTGCTGCAAGTGTCAGATTGTCCATGTGTGCTCCTGATGCCTGAACCTTGTGATGCCGTATGACAGACCTTAACGTGCTCGTGCACTTAATAGATAAACCTATCATAATCGATAAATTTACTTATGCAAAGCTTATAAACGCCTATAGCTTTAAAAAATTCTCCCGTTTCTGATATGACGGGCCAGCCGGTCCAGATAAAATGTAATCAGGAGGCCAAGTGCATAGTCATAGACAATCACACTGACCTGGAGCGCTGCAGCAAGAGCCGGAATATACCACCAGCCCCAGACCTCTGCCTGAGCCAGGATCATGTCCCGGGCAAAAAGCCACGTCGCCGTAACAATCAGGACATTGGCCACCACTTGCTTGGCCAGAGCCGCCAGAGGCCGCTTCAGCTTCGATTCGAATAGGGCTTTCAAGATCGGGAAAAGGCCAAAAAAGAAGCCGAACAGGTAGGTGAAAGCGAGTCCTGGCCAGATCAGGCCGAGCAAGCTGACTGTCACATAGACAAGAAAAGCCCGGCGCCAGCCGAGTTCGATCACGGCAATGGCGACAGGCAAAGAACTGAGCGCATATAAAGACAAGTCAGCTGTCGGCGAAATCGCCCCGATCACGAGGAAAAGCAGCGACAGCGCCGCCAGCAGACCTCCCAGGGTGATGGCCCGGGTCCTCGTGCGCATCAGGTCAGCCATCGGTTAGCAGCAGGAGACCAGATCAGAGCCACAGCACTCGCAGCAGGAATCGGCACAACACAGGCAGCCGAGGGTGTTGCAGACATCGCCACTGGACTGGCGGTAGTAGGGACTCTGGTTGCCGTAGGGGCGCTGCTGTTGCTGCCACTGCTGTTGTTGCTGCCACTGCTGCCA
>JAQUEY010000030.1 GCA_028684955.1 Eubacteriales bacterium | reverse complement strand
GCCTTTGCGGCCGCATTCCTTGCAGCCGCAACCGTCCTTGTGTATCGGAAACGGCAAGCGGCGGCGTAGGGAGACTGCTTACATATATTTGTCAGAAAAAGCAAGAAATATGGGAAAACAGAATCAAGTAAAAACAAGCAGATTAAAGTAGAATATGGTAGAATAGTCTCAGTCACATCAGTGACTCAAAGGGGTGCACAAATGATTGAGACAGATCGACTGGAATGGAAACGCGAATACTCCGAGGACATCAAAAAGGAGCTGGTCGCCTTTGCTAATTCACAAGGTGGTGAGCTCATCATCGGAATCGCCAATGACGGATCCATTTTCGGTGTCGATCATCCCGATCAGGTTGCTGCTCAGGTTACCAACATGATTCGCGATGCAATCAGTCCGGATTTATCATTGATCTCGCGGGTATCAATCGAACATCAAGACGGGAAAGCGCTCGTGCATATCCAGGTCAATCGTGGGAGTAAACGCCCTTATTACATCTCGAAAAAGGGAATGACATCATCGGGGGTCTATCTCAGGCAGGGAAACACATCCGCTCCTGCATCTTCTGATGCGATCCGGGAAATGATCCGGGAAACAGATGGATACAGCTATGAAACGATTCCAGCATTCGATCAGAATCTGACATTCATCTATTGCAGCCAAGTTTTCAAGGACAAAGGAATTCGCTTTGGAGATTTGCAAAAGCAATCCATGAAAGTAATCAACGCAGATGGTCTCTATACAAATTTGGGGATGCTGCTGTCGGACCAGTGTTTTCACAGCATTCAGTTTGCCTGTTTTCAGGGTACTGAAATCGGCACCTTCATTGATCGGCAAAGATTTTCAGGCTCGATTTTAAAACAACTGGATGAATCTTTTAAAGCGATCAGTCGATATAACCGGACCCGCTCAGAAATTCATGGACTCAATCGGACCGATGCCAGGGAATATCCGGAGGAGGTCTTGAGAGAGGCACTGATCAACTCAATTGTGCATCGAGATTATGACCGGGACGTCAGCACGAACATTCGTGTGTTTGATAACCGGATTGAAATCGCCTCTTATGGCGGTTTGCCACCCGATACAACGATTGAGACCTTTCTACTTGGTTTATCTTTGCCGCGAAACAGAAACCTGGCAGATGTTTTTTATCGACTGGAACTCGTTGAGGCGTTTGGCTCTGGAATTCCGAAAATGACGGAAATCTACCAGGCAAAGGGTAAACAGATTGTTTTCAAAACAAGTCCATCCGGATTCCTGGTCATTTTACCCAGTCTGTTTGAATGGCCGGGCATTCTTTTGAAAGAGAAAGAGGCTGAGTATCTGATTGGCAATCGTGCCCAGCAATACGATGCACTCGATGTGATGCTTCAGAATCAGTATGATACGGCCAGAGGTTTGATCCTTGAAAGGGGCCCTGTCACCAGAAGCGAACTTGAGGTGCTGTGGGGTACCAGTCGCTCTTCAGCCACGAACATCATCAACAAGTTTCTGCAAAAAGGCTTGCTGATCACAGCCGGCAAAGGGAGATCCCTCCACTATGCCTTGCCCCGTACCAAATCGTAACAAGCCTGATCGAAAAACACTCACTCACAGTCTAAACTGACCTTAAGGTTTATGGACCACACAGCCTTGACACGATCTGTGCCAGGCACCTGAGGACAAGCGAGGTGAGCACAATGACCAGCAAACCTTACCCGCCCGATTTCTGGGATCTTTTTGAACAAGCCCGCGACAAAGCCAGGCAATCCTCGATCTGGAACACCAGCGAGATGCACAAACTGTTCGCCGCCGAACAATCCGGGATCTCTGACGAACTCTATGCCAAAATTGAAGAATCGAACACCCATGAGCAGCTGCTCATGATGTTTGAGCTTTATAAACTGATGGTCGTCAACTGCACGACCGAGGTGTGAGCCGTGTCCGGCAACGGAGCCGGATCCGGCCATGACGAGGGGGTCAGCCGGAGCATCACCAGGCCTGTGGTAAAAGTCCTGATCATGGGTGCGGCCGGGCGAGATTTCCACAATTTCAACACGTATTTCCGGGACAATCCGGCCTATGAAGTTGTCGCCTTTACCGCGACCCAAATTCCAGGCATTGCCAACCGGCAGTATCCGCCACAGCTGGCTGGATCCCTCTATCCACTGGGTATCCCGATCCATTCAGAACATGCCCTGGAAGACCTGATCCACCAGCATCAGATTGACCAGGTCATTTTTGCCTACAGCGACGTCTCGCACGAAACCGTGATGCATATAGCCTCGCGAGTGCTGGCGTGCGGTGCGGATTTTCGCTTGCTCGGGCCGCGTTCCACCATGCTGCGGGCTCACAAACCAGTTATCTCAATTACCGCGGTTCGCACCGGCTGTGGTAAAAGCCAGACAACCCGCTACATTGGCAGACACTTGCGGCAGGCTGGTTTCCGGGTCGCTGTCGTGCGCCACCCGATGCCTTATGGCGATCTCAAGATCCAGGCTGTCCAGCGCTTTGCTGTTTATGACGACCTCGACCGCGAATCCTGTACGATCGAAGAGCGTGAAGAGTACGAACCACTGATTGCCAATGGCCTGGCTGTCTATGCAGGTATTGATTATGCTGCGATTCTCCGACGGGCTGAAAGCGAAGCCGATATCATCCTCTGGGATGGCGGCAATAATGACTTCTCATTTTACCAGCCTGACCTTAGCATCGTCGTGGTCGATCCGCACCGGGCCGGTGATGAGACTCTCTACCATCCCGGTGAAACCAACCTGCGCATGGCGGATATCGTGATCATCAACAAAATCGATTCCGCTGATCCAGCCAAAGTCGAATCGGTCCGCTCAGCCATCGCCACTGCGAATCCTGCTGCCACAGTGGTCCTGGCCAATTCCCGGATCACGAGTGAACCGCCGGACCAGATCTACGGCCAGAAGGTCCTGGTGATCGAAGACGGCCCGACGATCACGCATGGCCAAATGGCCTATGGTGCCGGCGTCATTGCCGCCGAACGACAGGGCGCCCGCGAACTGGTCGACCCTCGGCCCTACGCAACCGGCAGCATCGCTGAGACTTTCCGCAAATGGCCGCAGATCGGACCCTTGCTGCCTGCAATGGGTTACAGCCAGGAACAGATCGAGGAGCTGGAGGACACGATCAATCGCACCCCGGCCGACCGAGTCGTCTTCGGGACGCCGATCGACCTGCGCCGTTTCATGACTCTCAACAAACCCGCTGTGCGCATTTTCTACGAACTGGAGGAAATCCATCCCCAGCTCGAACTGATTCTGAAGGAGCGATTGCCATGGCCAGGAAAATTGTCGTAGCCTTGGGTGGCAATGCCCTCGGCTTAACCCCCGAAGCCCAGAAAGCAGCAGTCCAGCGCGCCGTCGCGCCGCTGGTTGAACTGATCCGTGACGGTTACCGCCTGGCCATCGTCCATGGCAACGGCCCCCAGGTCGGCCTGATCCATCTGGCCTTTGAGCAGGCGCGCCAGTCAGACCCACACATTCCGGCAATGCCTTTTGCCGAGAGCACGGCGATGAGCCAGGGCTACATCGGCTATCATCTGCAAAATGCCCTGAAAAATGCCTTGATTGCCGAGGGCTTGCCCAACAATGTCTCCACCGTTGTCACGCAGGTCGTCGTGGATCCTTCCGACCCCGCATTTTCACATCCAACCAAACCTGTTGGATTATTCTATTCGCAGGAAGATGCCCGACAGCTGGCTGAGACGACCGGTCAAGCATGGGTTGAAGACGCGGGACGAGGCTATCGGCGCGTTGTACCTTCACCCGAACCGGTCGACATCGTGGAAAAAGGCGCGATCCAGCGCCTGATGAAACTGGGCGACCTGGTCATTGCCTGCGGCGGCGGCGGGATTCCAGTCAGCAGGGAAGGGGAGCGCCTGGTCAGCCACGAAGCTGTCATCGACAAAGACAAAGCAGCCGCGCTCCTGGCCGAGCTGACCTCAGCTGACCTGCTCCTGATCCTGACCTCTGTGCCCTATGTGGCTCTGCATTTCGGCCAACCTAACCAGATCTGGGTCGATCGCCTGTCAACGCGCGAAGTTCGCATCTATCTGGAACAAGGCCTGTTTGCATCTGGATCGATGTTGCCTAAAATCGAAGCAGCTCTCGCCTTTGTCGAATCACGCCCCGGCCGCGAAGCCATCATCGCCTCGCTGGAAAATGCTTATGATGCAGTGACATCGGGAAAAGGCACGCTGATCTTCACACCCTGAGCAATCCGCGAAAACCCCTGGCTGCGTAGTAGGACTCAGCACCGTTGTGATAGACGAAGACTCTGTCATAGCGGCTGTCGCCAAACAAAGCACCACCCAGCTTGCGCATTGGCTCGGGCGTTTTCAGCCAGCTCGATGTTTTGACGTCAAATACCCCCAGCTTTTGCAGATCCCGGTACCGTTCTTCGTCGAGGATCTCGATCCCCATAGCTTCAGCCATGCCGCAGGCACTGCCCTGCGGCTTGTTTTCTTTGCGGGCTGCCAGTGCGGCCTGGTCATAACAAAGGCTGCGTCGCCCTTTGGGCGTTTCTGCTGAGCAATCCGCTATCAGGAATTCGCTGGTTGCCGGATCGTAACCGATCACATCCGGTTCGCCACCGGTTCGTTCCATTTCGGAAAGTGCCCACAACTTTCCAGGCGCAGCAGCCAGCCGTGCCTCGATATCTGACCACGTCAAAATCGGGTGGCGATGGGGATTTTTCTCGAAACGATCTTGCAAGACCGCAAGTAGCTCAGCGGATTGATCAACCAAGAGCGATTTGTCTGCTTGTTTCATAGGATCAACTCCCTGGCCGATTTCTGGCCGGCTCAATTGTGACTATATAGCGCCTCGATAAACTGATGTGGATAGATCGTTGACAAGAGCTTGAGGCCGCTTTCGGTCTTGAACAACTGCTCGCGCACACTTTCAATCGCATCCGGGGACATTTTATCTTCCTCGGCATTGACCAGGAAATCTGCTTCGACCAGGATCTGGAAATCCGGCCCGTCGATCGCCGGATAAGTGTGGTGGTTGGCGATCAAAAAACACACCCGATCGATCAAAGCGTCCGGTACGATCAGACGACGCAGCAATTCGCGCGCTTCCGGAGGGCCCTCGATCTGCTGATATTGACCTGCCGAACTCTTATATTTGATTTCACTGTTGAGAATTCCGATGTCATGCGTCAGCGCCGCGATCTCCAGGATCTCCTGTGTATCCGCATCCAGCTTCTCCAGCTCGCCAATCAGCTTGGCATAGCTGTGCACTTTGATGAAATGACCGATTCGCCTGGCATCGCCAGAATAATAAGCAATCATGTCCAGCATGACCTGAGTGACAAATTTCATACGGCACCTCGCGCTCCCTGGCCAATCGGCCATCGACCAGTCCAGTAAAAGATTTGATTTTAGTTTAGCGCTTTTGTCTTCCGGAAAGAGTAGCACATGCTACCGTCAGCAGACCGCTCCATAGACAGCCCGGAGTCGTTCAAGATTTCAGGGGGATTCGCTGCTGCTTTGCTCCAGATACTGGTCTGAAAGTGTTGCAACAGGACAGATCGCGCACCAGGTGCGGTTGCGGTAGAGGATGGCCAGAGCCACGCCGACAAGGGTTGAGGTCATCATCATCGACAGGAACCGGAACGAGAGATGGGTCAACCAGAGGGGCAGATCCAGGCTGATCAGCTGCGGCAGGTTGACATTGACTGGGAAGAGGATCAGAAAGCGCGGGATCAGCATCGGTGCCATCCGGCCCACAACCACCATGAGGGTCGACATCGTGGCAAAAAACAAGTTCATGGCAAAGTAACGCACCACCCACTGGCGCGTTTTCTCGCTGATCAACCAGGCCGGAATCGGCCGCAGCGGCTGATTTTTGGAGCGTGGAACTTTCATCAGGAAACTGGCGCGCGGACAATAAGACTGGCACCACGATTTCTTCTGATCGCGTAGCAGGAAATACACCGGCAACGTGAAGCAGATGATGGCCAGCAACGCCAGATGAATATTGACAAAGACGAGAATGAAATACGCGGCTGTGAACAGCCAAAGCTTGGATCCGATACCAGGTTTCATGAGACCTCCTTGTGGTTGCCTCAGATTACGGTATCAAGCCACCTTCCGACTGTGACAGACGACCAATGAGTGCTGAGAGATCTTCTGGAAATTTGCGCACTGGAACCTATGTTATCTGTATCATAGTATCCTATTAACATATGTTCCAGTGCGCAAAAATAGTGCGAGCCACATGAACTCCGAGTGGAGTGCCTCTGCATAATCGCAGCCGTGCTGCCGCTGCCCACCCCTTGACATCCCTCGTTCACGCGCTATAATCAAATCAAGTCGTGCTCGAGCACGACAGCTCAATTCTCCCGGGATTACACGAAAGGCGAGTGCTTCATGGCCAATGTATCGATCAAGCAAATAGCCGATCTGGCGGGCGTTTCACGGGGAACCGTTGATCGCGCCCTGAACGACCGCTATGGGATCGATCCGGACCTGAAGGCCCGAATCCTCAAAATTGCCACTGAACTCGGCTACCGCTCCAACCGCGCCGGCAAAATGCTCAGCATCCGCAAATCACCCCTGCGCATCGGTGTTCAGATGCCCTCGATCGGCAACGACTTTTTCCTCGACGTCGAGCAAGGCCTCCAGGCCGCCGCCAAGACTTACGAAGATTTCGGACTGACCCTGGAGATTCGAACCATGAAGGGGTTCGACGCCCAGACCCAGGTCGCACAGGTTCGCGATTTGATGGCTAGCGGGATCCATGGCCTGGCCCTCGTGCCGATCAACCACCCGGACGTGGTCAAGCTGCTCGACGAACTGGCCGGAAAAAACATCCCGGTCATCACCTTCAACACCGACCTGACCGATGGCAAACGACTGGGCTTTGTCGGCAACGACTACTGGCGCAGTGGAGTTACAGCGGCAGGGGTTCTGCGCCTCCTCAGCCACCTCGAACCAGCCCGTGTAGCCATCCTGACCGGCTCTGTGCAGATGCTGGGCCACAACCAGCGCATTCATGGCTTCACCCAGGTGATCCGGAAAAACTGCCCCAAAATCGAGATCCTCGATGTCCTCGAGACCAATGACGATGACTTGACCGCCTTTGACCTGACGCGCACCTTGTTAGCGCAAGAGCCTGGACTGTCAGCGCTGTATCTGACCGCTGGCGGCGTCACTGGCGCAGCCCGGGCCATCGAAGCCGCAGGTCGCTCCGGCCAGATCCAGATCATTTGCCATGATCTGACCGACGCCGAGAAACGATACCTCGAGAGCGGAACCATCACCGTCACCATCGGCCAGCAGCCTTACGAGCAAGGCTACAAACCGATCCAGTATTTGTTTGAATACTTGCTGGACGGCACGTTGCCCCCGGCAGAAACAATCACCCGCAGCGAAATCTACATTCGCGAACATTTCTTGACCCCACCGGATTTTGCCGAGCAAAAGCAAAGGAGATGATCGGAAAACGTTTGATCGCGTAACCCTGTTCCCCTGCAGAGAAATCGAATTTTTTTATTTACTCAGACCGTGCTCGAGCACGAATTAAATTAACAAGAGAGGTGCCCCATGAACGAATTCTATCCCAACATCCCCAAGATCCCCTTTGAAGGCAAAGACAGCAAGAACTCCCTCGCATTCCGCTTCTACAATCCCGACCAGGTCATCGCCGGCAAGACCATGCGCGATCACCTCAAATTCGCCATGTCCTACTGGCACACCATGGTTTCCGGTGGCGCCGATATGTTCGGTGTTGGTACGATCGACAAATCCTATGGTTCATCCGACCCGATGGAGAGCGCCAAAAACAAAGCCTATGCCGCTTTCGAACTGATGGACAAGCTCGGCATCGACTACTACTGCTTCCATGACCGCGACATCGCTCCGGAAGCCGCCACCTTGGCCGAATCCAACGCCCGTCTCGATGAAATCAGTGACCTGCTGCTCGATCTGCAGAAAAAGTACAACAAGAAACTGCTCTGGGGCACAGCCAACTGCTTCTCCAACCCCCGCTACGCCAGTGGAGCCGGCACCTCGCCGAATGTCGATGTCTTTGCCTTTGCCGCTGCACAGATCAAGAAAGCCCTCGAGCTGACCGTCAAACTCGGTGGCACGGGATACGTCTTCTGGGGTGGCCGTGAAGGCTACGAGACCATCCTCAATACCAACATGGGCCTTGAGCTCGACAACCTGGCCCGCCTGATGCACCTGGCCGTCGACTATGGCCGCAGCATCGGTTTCACGGGTGATTTCTACGTCGAACCCAAGCCGAAGGAACCGACCAAGCACCAGTATGATTTCGACGCTGCCACCGTCATCGGCTTCTTGCGCAATTATGGCCTGGACAAAGACTTCAAACTCAACGTTGAAGCCAACCATGCGACGCTGGCCGGTCACTCTTTCCAGCACGAACTGCGCCTGGCCCGCGAGACCGGTTTCTTCGGCTCGATCGATGCCAACCAGGGCGACATGCTGCTCGGCTGGGACACCGACCAATTCCCGACCAACCTCTACGATGCAATCGGCTGCATGAGCGAAGTCCTCGCCGCAGGCGGATTCACCAACGGCGGCCTCAACTTTGACGCCAAGATCCGCCGCGCCTCCAATACCTTGGAAGACATCTTCATCGGCTACATCGCGGGCATGGACACCTTCGCCCTCGGCCTGATCCTGGCTGACCGCATCGAAAAAGACGGCCGCCTGGCCGAATTTGTCGCCGAACGCTATGCCAGCTGGCAGACCGATCTGGGCCAGAAAATCATCAAAGGCCAAGTCACGATCCAGGAACTGGAGGAAAAGGCCCTCGCCATGGGCGATGTCACAGTCGGCTCCGGCCGCCAGGAATACCTGGAAGCGATCATCAATTCCCTGATCATCGGCTAAGATTTGATCATCGGCTAGAAGAGGTACTCACCATGGAAAAAACCTGTCTGATCGGCATTGATGTAGGCACCTCGGGTGTCAAAGTTCTGGCCCTCTCCCCAGAGGGCCAGATCCTGGCCACCGCAGTAGAGAGCTATCCTCTGCATTCGCCCCGGCCCGGCTGGACACAGCAAGATCCAGCAGACTGGTGGGCTGGCACCGTCCAGGCCCTGAAAACAGTTCTGGGCGCCCTATCCGGATACAAAGCAGCTGCGATCGGACTGTCCGGCCAGATGCACGGCATGGTGGCGCTGGATGACCAGAACCTGGTGGTCCGCGAGGCCATTCTCTGGAACGACCAGCGCACCGAGAGTCAGTGCCAGGAGATCACAGCTGCCGCAGGTGGTCTTGACGGGCTTCTCGGCATGACCAACAATCAGATGCTTACGGGGTACACCGGTGGCAAAATCCTCTGGCTCAAACAAAACGAGCCAGAAAATTACGCCCGGACCCGGGTGGTCATCAACCCTAAGGACTACATCCGGTATTGCCTGACCGGTGTCATCAGCACGGAAGTCTCCGACGCCTCAGGTTTTGGCTTTTTCGATGTCAAAAACAAGGCCTGGCATACCGGATTGATCGAAAAAGTCGGCCTCGCCCCGAAGCTGTTCCCGCCCGTGGTCGAATCCAGCGCCCTGACCGGCACGGTCACCGCTGAGGCAGCAGCTGCAACGGGTCTTGCTGCCGGTGTTCCAGTGTGTGGCGGCGGTGGCGACGCCGTCATATCCACAACCGGACTTGGACTGTACAAACCCGGTCGCGTAGCGGTCACCCTGGGCACGTCCGGCGTGGTCGCGATGGCCTTGCCATCCTTCATGCCCAATCCCCAGGGCAGTCTGCAGCTGTTCCGTGGCAACTCACCTGACACCTTCACAGCCATGGGCGTGACCCTGGCGGCCGCTGGCTCCTACCACTGGTTCCGCGAAGCCCTCGGTGATTTCGAAATTGAAAAAGGCAAGCAACAGGGACGCAGCGCCTTCGCCCTGCTCGACGCAGCGGCTGCCGCTACGCCAGCAGGAGCTGATGGCCTGATTTTCCTGCCCTACCTGACCGGCGAACGCTGCCCGATCAATGATCCTGCAGCCCGCGGCGGATTTATCGGGCTGACTTCGCATCACAAAAAAGGCCACTTCGCCCGTGCCGTGCTCGAAGGTGTCGCCTATTCCCTGCGCCAAGTCTATGACCTGACCGTCAG
Organism: Eubacteriales bacterium; assembly: GCA_028684955.1. Taxonomy (GTDB): domain Bacteria; phylum Bacillota; class Clostridia; order Saccharofermentanales; family UBA5734; genus UBA5734. The sequence continues at coordinate 10,013 of JAQUEY010000030.1, read as the reverse complement.
CGCCGATCCCCAGCTGAAAAGCGAATCGGGTGATGTTGTCCTCGCTGGTGGCGGCGCAGCCAGCCCGCTCTGGCGCCAGATCATCGCCGACGTCTTTGGCCTCCCTGTGCGCACCGTCTACGGCAGTGCGGAAGGGGGCTCGTTTGGAGCCGCCCTGGTCGCCGGTGTGGCCATCGGCCTCTGGCCCGACCTTGCCGCTACTGTGCCCCTTATTCTTCAGGAAAGTGAAACCCTGCCCAATCCGGAAAACCGCGCTACCTATGACAAGCTTTATCACACCTACGTCCGGATGTACGATGCCTTGAAATGGAGCTTCGCCTAAGCCTGACGCCCACTTGCGCGACCAGGATCCACAGACTGACCTTTCTTTTTAATTGCATCAATTGTGACATTATGTTGTTAAATTATTATGAACATATGTTGATAACGAGACTGATGATTGATACATTAAGTAAAAGGAGGTCACTTTCATGCGTAAATTTGTCTGTTCCATCTGTGGCTTCATCTATGATGAGGCTGCAGGGATCCCGGAGGCGGGCTATGCTGCCGGAACCCTGTGGGAACAATTACCGGACGACTGGCGCTGTCCCTGGTGCCGGGCAGCCAAGTCCGAGTTCCGCCTTCAGGATGCAAGCCCAGCTCCCGCCGCAGCATCTGCGCAACCTGCAGTTGCGACTATCCGTACCCAGTCAACCACATCCGGTGAACTGTCTGCGGCCGCCTTGGGCGCCCTGTTCACCAACTTGGCTAAAGGCTGCGAAAAGCAATACCGGCCTGAGGAATCCCAGCTGTTCGCAGAACTGGCTACCTATTATCACGCCCAGGCGCCCAAGCCGGAACCAGCCATCCTGTCTGCCTTGGCTGACATGAACAACAGCCAGCTCGCTGGCGCTTTTGCGGCAGCCTATGCCCAGGCTTCTGAGTTGGCCGATCGCGGTACCCTCCGCGCCCTGACGTGGGCTGAGAAGGTCGCCCGGATGCAAAATGGCCATCTGGCCCAGTTCCAGCAGCAGCCGGAGGCGATCGCAGCAGCCAAGACATACGTCTGTGAAATCTGCGGTTTCATTTACATAGGTGACGACGCTCCGGAGATCTGCCCGGTCTGCAAAGTGCCGCGTTTGAAAATCGCAGCAGTCGCACGGAGGTAAAGAGACATGCATGCCGTAAGAAATATCCGACTCTGTACCAAAGACTGCCTTTGCCTGTACGTCTGCCCGACTGGTGCCACCGATACGGAAACCGGCCAGATTGACGCCAGCAAATGCCTCTCCGGCTGCCGTCTCTGCGTCGATGCCTGTCCGTCGCATGCCATTTCCCTGGTCCCGGATGATTATCCACCCCAGCAGGAAAAGAAGCCCGGCATGCGCCAGACCCTCTACGACCTGGCCGAGGACCGCGTGACTCAGGCCCAGGCTGCAGCAACCGTTGTAGCCCAGTCGCAAGACCCCGTCGAGCGCCAGTTGGCCGAGGCGATCCGCCAGTCCAGCCAGCTGATGGCCGAAGACCTCCTGCGTGAGGCCGGCTACCTGCTGCCGCAAAGTCCGGATGTCCGGACCTTGCTTCTGGACCTGAAGAGCAAGCCCCAAGCTGAAGGTTTCCCCCTGGCAGCCGTTGACCGGTTGCTCCAGCTCATTCCCGCCAGTACAAACCTGACCACATCCAAGGAGGAAAAGACCATGCCCAAGTATCGTTGCACCGTCTGTGGATTTATTTATGAAGGCGAACTGCCGGCCGGATTCGTCTGCCCCGTCTGCAAAGCCCCGGCATCAGCCTTCGTACTCGTCAGCGCGAAGAAAGAAGCCACCGCCAACCGCTACGCCGGTACTAAAACCGAGAAAAATCTCGCCGAAGCTTTTGCCGGAGAGAGCCAGGCCCGCAACAAATACACCTATTTTGCTGCTGTGGCCTCGAGCGAAGGCTACGACCAGCTGGCTGAGATTTTCCTCAAGACCGCCCGCAACGAGCAAGAGCACGCCCGCCTCTGGTACGATGCGCTCGGCCACATTGGCGGCACCGCCGAAAATCTTCTCCATGCAGCCGAAGGCGAAAACTACGAGTGGACCGACATGTACGATCGCTTCGCCAAAGACGCCGATGCCGAAGGCTTCCCTGAACTGGCTGCCCGTTTCCGTGCCGTCGCTGCCATTGAAAAAGCGCACGAAGAGCGCTACCGCGCTCTATTGAAAAACGTCGAGATGCAGCAAGTCTTTGAAAAGGGCGAAATGACCATGTGGGAATGCCGCATCTGTGGCCACCTCGTCATGGGCAAAAAAGCACCTGAACAGTGCCCTGTCTGCGGCTTTGCCCAGAGTTTCTTCGAAGTTCGTAAAGAGAACTACTGATCATACCCTGTCCCAAGACATCAAAAGACCGGAGTTTTCAACCAACTCCGGTCTTTTTTTGGTGCGCTGCGGTGGACACATGATCAGGTGCCAAACACCTCAGTCGCGCTTGATCGGGATCAGGAGGACAGAAGCTTCGGAGAGGCGGGCGATGTTGTGGCTGACGCTGCCCAGATAGAGCTCCTCAATAAACCCGTGGCCCTGGCTGCCCATGACTACCTGAGATACCTCATTTTCGCGGATGACCTTGAGAATCTCCGCAGTTGGCGAACCAAACTTCAGGATGGCTTCCACCTCAACAGAACCGACTGCTTTGAGCTCGTCGGCCAGCTGGTTCAGCCGGTCCAGATCAGCTTCATTGAAAGCTTCCAGTTTTTCAACCAAATGAGGATTGATCTTGCTCTTGTCCTGGACATGCAGGACCGTGACCCGGCCCACACCCGCTGCAACGAGCTGTTTGACATGATCGTACGCCTGGCGGGCATTCTCGGAAAAATCAGTCGGGAACAGGACGTGACTCGTCAGCAAGTCCCAGGACAAATACTTCGCATCAGAAGCAGGTTCCGTCGGGATCCGGATAATCAGCAGGGGAAGTGTGGCATGGTGCATGATCATGCTGGTCATGCCGCCAAAAAGGAGATTGCCGAGTTTGGAATGTTTGGGAGAACCGGTCACAACCAGGGTACAGCCCTTTTCCCGGGCCAAGCCGAACAATTCATCTGTTCGCAGGAGGCCTCCCCGCTCGATGGTTTCGACTGCAAAACCTTCGTCGGTCAAGAGCTGCTTTTGCCGGTTCAGGCTGGCCCGGTACGTGTCCAGGATGAACGTCGCGATGGTCTCGTTGGCTTCCATGGGGTTGATGTACTGGTACAGGTAACAAGTTGTAGCGCCCAGCCGCTTCAAACTGCCCAGTGACTGCAGAACCAGGTCGTGATTGGCGGACATTTCAGAAACGACAAGAATTTTCTCATACATGATGGGCTCCTTTCTGCTGCGTCAAAGGCGAGGGCAGCCGGAAGAGGAAATGAAAGTGTTGTCAATTTCATTATAGCACCATCATGGTTGAATCGTGCTCAGGAGTTAAAAGGCATCCGCCAGGATCTGCTCAATATCCCGTACCGAAGGCTTCGGTCGCCCCGGCCGCATGCCCATGCCCAGCCAGGCCCGTTTGGCCATGGCTGGAACAGCCTGACGGTAGAGTGACTCATCCACCAGGAATTCCGATATGGAACGGGGCAGGCCAATCTGGGCTCTGAGCTTGCGTACGGCCAGGGCCAGCTTGGCGATGGCATCTTCATCATTCGTTACAGGCAAACCAATGGCCCGGGCTAATTTGGCGTAGCACTGGACACAAGCGATATGGGAAGCGTCTGTGTGATCTGCCAAGCTGCAGGCTTTGACGAGGTGATTGAGCAGTGCTGGCAAGATGATCGCATTGATTTTGCCGTGGGGCAAAGAAAATTCAGCACCGACGGTTGCGGATAGACTGTGGCAGATGTCCTGGGCGGGCTGGCGAATGTATGACCCAACCAGGATCTGGGCCCGTTTCATGCTGTCTGCAGCTACCGTGTCACCTTCGCCGGAACAGGCAGCAGGCAGATCCCGGAAAATGAGCTGCACAACAGACTGGGCCAGTCTGTCACCATAACCTTTGGCCTGGTTGTCCTGGCACAACTCAAAGGCATGTGCCAGCAGGTCCATCCCCTGCTCGGCCAGCTCGGTTCGATCGTGTGTCATCATCACAGCAGTTGCCCCCTGTTCTTGCTTCAAACGACCCCAATTGGCATAGGGTTGCCTGTTGTGCAGTGTTAAAGTTGAAAACGTTTACGAAATTGATCTTAGCAGGGGTTTTGAACATCTGTCAAGGTTGGAATGTTTGATAAAGATGCTGCCGTAAACGTGTGCAGATTGTGCATATTGCACGAATGGAAAGGGTCGGCTGGCCAAGTTTGTTCTGGCCAGCCGACCCTGCCGTCACTGGTGCAACAAGAGAACCTGTCTGGTTTAGTCCAGGCGGGTGATTTCTTCGCGGGCAATTTCTACCCAGCGAGTCAGGTTGTTGGGGTTTTTACCCAAGGTATGGTTGTCTTTCATGATGATCTCGACCCGGTTGTTCCGCGTCACGCCCAGATAATCACGCAATTCCTGACGCACCACATCCTCATCCAGCTGGGGCAGGGCAAGCGGGGAAGGGCTGGCCTTCCAGGAATAGACATAATTGGCACCGAGTTTTTCCGCCATCAGGGGTTTGTTGGCCCAGGGTGAAACGGAGACACGGCGCAAATTGGAGGACGCCTTGATGATTTCGAATCGGTCATCCATCGGCTCGCAGCAGCCATAGCAGAGCAGCCCGAAGCGGTCCGTGATCCGTTTCTGGTAAGGGTAGATGAATTCGGCGAACATATCCGGTGACACGCCGATCGTGATCTGGCTTTCGGCCAGGACCCACAGGTCTTTGGCACGGACATGCCCGGTAAAATCAGCCGCCGGCAGCTCACGGGTGTAGCCCATGCCGCCAGAACCCACATACGTGCCGTCGTTATTCAGGGCCAGGAGTTTGTTGCTTTCGAGAAAATCGAGCCGCTCGATCGTGCCCGTGGCCAGGATATCCATCACAGCATGGACAGATTCCGGCTCGTCATAGAAGTCAAACAGCATGTTCTCCATGCCGCGCAGGAAAGCAAATTCATCCGTCAGACCACCCAGGGACCAGGACCAGGGCGTGTTGATGCGCACTGTCAGGATGTCTCCGAAAAGGTCCTGGGCCAATTCCAGCAAGACCTTCGTCTTGTCGTAATGAAGGGTCATCTGCGGCTTGAGGATCTTGTCGATCAGGGCATAATCTTCAAGGATCGTATCGATGTGGTAGGCACCGCCGTCGTTCTGGGTCACATGCAACGTTCCCTGATGCTTGCTGCCGGCAACTGTCCAGGGTGTTTCCTCGTAGACGTAGGGGATTTCAAAAACCGGCTCGACGACATAATCATCCCCCATCTGGTTGCCCCAGAAAATCTGCTTCCTGAAATGGAATTCCCAGTGGCGGGCGATGTCATTGCTGCAGCGGATCTGGTCATCTGTGATGATCTCATTCCAGCCGTTTTCCGGATCACACAGGATCAGCGGCCGGGTCGCCTCCAGCTGGTTATGCTGGTACCAAAGCTCGCGGTGCAGCGCCATGATCGGGCGGCTGGCAATCTCGGCAACCTGCAAGGCCAGTTCGCGCAAAATGGTCCGGTCGATGTCCGGAAAAATGAGATTGCTGTGGTCGGCAGCATTGAAATTGACTCGGAAATTACCCTGGGAAAACATGGCTGGCTCCTTTGCAAAGGCAGGTCCGGACCGGGCCGGAGGGTGGAAGAGAAAACTGTGGTTGTGTAACCTGATCACAGTCTAACGTGCGCCCCTAAGTAAAACAGTAGGGTTTCTTGCTGATAAATATACATTTCTTGATTATTGTCTGCTACTCTGATAAGAACAAGGAAATACCAAAGATCTGTAAATTCCTACAAGAAAACTGGGATAAGAACTGAAGATAGACCTTTCAACAGCCGATACACCGTTTATGACGGAAGGTGATGGATGAAAATCGACGAGCCGGGTGTTCTGCCCAAATCAGAAATCCACATTTTTGATCCTTCGGGAGTGGCAGCAGCATCCCTGATCCACATCCCATTCTGGGGGGACTACCAGTGCGTGCCACCCTATCAGATCGTACGGGAGAATTTCGACTCCCTGTTGATCTTTGTGATCCGCAGAGGCCAGCTCGAATTGACTTACGCAGGCGTGACGACCCTCTTGACATCGGGCTGTGTCCGACTGATTGATTGTCACCAACCACAGCACTATCGTGCCCTTGGGGAAGTCCATTTTGACTGGATCCACTTCAAAGGTGGCTCCAGCCAGGCCTTATACGATTATCTGGCCGAACAGGATGCGACGGGATTTATGACCGCAGAGCACCCGGAGCTGGTCGCTGAGTTGGATCAGCTCAAGCAGCAACTCCTGTCGCATGCTGGTGATGAATGGGCCATCAACCTGGCTTTGACGCGTCTTTTGACCGGCATGATTGAGGCTGCAGCTGGAACTGCGGTGCTCGAACAGTCGCTGGTCACTCAGGCACATGCTTTCATGACGGAGCATTTCCGCGAGGCTTGGACGCTGTCGGACATTGCACGCCAATTCAATGTCAGTGCCTGCCATTTTGCCCGTCAGTTCCGCCGTCGCTACAAGGTATCGCCGCATGAATACCTGATCAGTCTTCGGATCAGCGAAGCCAGGCGTCGGCTGCTCCTGACCGGAGAATCGGTCGAACAGATTGCCAGCCTGTGCGGGTTTAATTCGACCTCGCATTTTATCCGGTCTTTTGGTCATCGGACCGGTGTGACACCCGCCCAGTTCCGCAAATTGAAATTCTGAACAGAGCCTAACGGAGTTACCGTGGCACGTCGCCTTCGTGCCATTGCTTGCGGTAGCGCCCCGGAGCCATGCCGACCATTTTCTGGAACGCATTGTGAAAATTGTTCAGATGGTTGAAACCGACCGCGGTTGCGATGTCCTTGACTGGACGGTCGGTATGGATCAAGAGCGACTGAGCCTCACCGATCCGGCGCCGGATCAGGTATTGCACTGGAGAAAATCCAAGCTGCTCTTTGAATAAATGGGACAAATAATAGGGATTGATGTGGAAGACCTCAGCAATAAAAGCCAGGGTCAGGTCATCCGGATAATTCTGGTCGATGTAATCTTTGATCTGCTGACCCAGTTCTGGTTCCGTCACGGGCGAGTCTGACGCCTGCTGCTGCGCCAGACTGCGGATCAGAAGAAGCAAAACAGGCAGGGTCTGCTGTGCAATCTCCATCGACTGGATCGTGTGCAAGGCGACCTGTTCGACCATCAGGCCGAACAGGCTTTCCACCTGGGAAAACAGGGCGCCGCAATGAATGACAGCTGGACTGGACTTGGGCAGGAGCTGGTTGGCCGGCAGTCCCTGGACCTGGACCTGGTCGACTGAGCAATAATAGACTTGGAGCGATTCGTTCAGTCCCGTGCTTTCGTCGTGGAGGACCCCGGCATTGTAGACCAGGATGTCGCCTTGCCTGGTCAGGTAGGAACGGCCTCCGATCACATGCTGCCCCTGTCCCTGGCGGATCAGGACAATCTCGAGGTTATCATCGTGTTTATGCATGACACGTGGCATGACCATGGCCTCCTCTCCAGAGCGGTAAACGCTGATCAGATTCGGCTTTGCCGCCGGTGAAAAAGTCCTTCCCTGGTCTTTATCCAGAAAATAAAATGGCATCTGTCCGCTCCTTGGCCCAGTCACTCGTACACCCTGCAGGAACCCGGCAGGTTTCTGTTTCTTATCATAACACGGCAAGATATTTGACCGTGATCGCAAGATTTATGAATGAAGCCTTCACTGGAGCAGACCCAGATGCAAGAAAGCGCCTGCCTGCAGGGTTTTTGACTCGTTGCTGCCAGTCAAATTCAACAAGAAATTTGATTTGCCAACTGGTGAAGAGCGCTACAATGGAAGTATCTTGAAACCCCCGGCAAATGTGCCGGATCCTACCATCAGGAGGGCCAAACCATGAGCATCCGCATCGCTTGTGCACCCAGTTGCTGGGGTGTCGACGATCCCAAGAATCCCTACTTGCCCAGCTGGCAGCGCGTGCTCGAAGAAGCAGGCAAATCCGGTTTCACAGGCATCGAACTCGGCCCTTACGGCTTTATGCCGCTGGATGTCGACGCAGTCACAGCCGAATTGAAAAAGAATGGTCTGACAATCATCGTCGGCACCATTTTTGATGACCTGGTCAGCGCTTCCAATCGCGAAAATTTGTTGAAGCAAACGGACGACATCTGCTCCTTCATCACTCAGCTGCCGCGCGACGAACAGGAACCGGGCCAGCGGTTTGCAACGCCCTACCTGACCTACATGGACTACTTCCATCCGGAGCGCGCCACCACTGCCGGCCACCCGGACACCGCCCCACGCCTGTCGCCGGAGCGTTACCAGGACATGCTCGCCAACATCCGCGCCATCGCTGAACGGGCCTGGACGAACTACGGCGTCCGCCCCGTCTTGCATCCGCACGCCGGTGGCTACATCGAGTTCGCTGACGAGATCGAGCAAGTCATCGCCGACGTCCCCAAAGAACTCTCCGGCTTTGTCTTTGACACCGGCCACCTCTACTATGCCGGCATGGATCCGGAAACTTGGATCCGCCGCTTCATCGACCGCATCGACTACATCCATTTCAAAGACGTTGACCAGGCGATCTACGAAGACATGCTCAAGATCGAGATCGATTTCTTCGAAGCCTGTGCCAAAGGCGTGATGTGTCCGATCGGCACCGGCGCCATCGACTACCCCGGCATCAACAAAGCCCTGCGCGAGATCGGGTACACCGGCTGGGTCACGGTCGAGCAGGAACGCGATCCGAGAAACTCGGACACCAGCCTCAGAGACGTCACCCGGAGTTTCCAGTACTTAAAGAGCGTCGGTTATTGATTCACAGGCTGATACAGCCTAGTTAGATCGCCTCAGGCGAAAGGAGTTACTCAGATGATCAATGGTGAAAGAAAATACGAGCGTCCCATCCGCTGGGCCATGGTCGGTGGCGGCCGTGGCAGCAACATCGGCTACATCCACCGTTCAGCAGCCCTCAGAGATCGTCGTTTTGAACTGGTCGCCGGTGCGTTTGACATCGACCCTGAGCGCGGCAAAGACTTTGGCATCCAGCTTGGCCTCGATCCAGACCGCTGCTATCCCGACTACCAGGCCCTTTTTGCTGAGGAAGCCAAACGTGCCGACGGGATCGAGGCTGTGTCTATTGCCACCCCGAACAGCACGCACTACACCATCGCCAAAGCTGCGCTCCAGGCTGGACTCCATGTCGTCGTCGAGAAGCCGATGTGCTTTGAAAACGAACAGGCTGCCGAGCTGGTCGAGCTCTCCCGGAAAATGAACCGCGTCGTGGGTGTCACCTACGGCTATGCTGGTCACCAGGCGATCGAGCAAGCTCGCCAGATGGTGAAAAGCGGCGATCTCGGCGACATCCGCATCATCCAGATGCAGTTCGCCCATGGCGGCAATTCGGCCGCCGTTGAGTCCGCCAGCGCTGCCCAGAAATGGCGCGTCGACCCCAAAGTCGCCGGACCGACCTTCGTCATCGGTGACCTGGCGACCCACCCGCTGTTCCTGGCCGAAATCATCGCCCCCGAGCTCAAGCTCAAACGCCTCCTGTGCTCGCGCCAGAGCTTCATCAAGAGCCGCGCCCCCCTCGAAGACAACGCCACCATCCTGATGGAGTATGACAACGGCGCTGTCGGCACCCTGTGGGCCAGCAGCGTCAACGCCGGTTCCGTCTTTGGTCACAAGATCCGCGTCACCGGCGCCAAAGCCAGTGTCGAATGGGATGCTGTCAAGCCCAACCAGCTGATTTTCGAAGTCCAGGGCGAGCCCGCCCGCATCCTCGAACGCGGCTCGGGTTACCTCTATCCTGAAGCCCTCGCCGAAGACCGCATCGGCGGGGGTCACCCTGAAGGCCTCTTCGAAGCCTGGTCCAACCTCTACATGCGCTTCGGCATGGCCATGAACCTTGCCACCAGCGGCAGCAAAGTTGGCGAGGAAGACTTCTGGTACCCCGACGTCCGTGCCGGCTACGA
>JAQUEY010000165.1 GCA_028684955.1 Eubacteriales bacterium | reverse complement strand
AATGGCTTGCGTCCTGGCGAAGCCTACGGGGTCCAGGATAGCGACGTCGTTGAAGGGGTGCTGGATATAAAACGAGCCATCAACGCACGAAATAAGCTTACTGGCGGCAAGAATAAGAACGCTCAACGCGATATGCTCGAGACAGAGATCTCTGGCCTCATCATTGCCCGCCAGCAGGCCCGTAAAGCCCGTTGGTCGATTATATCGCCCTGGTTATTCCCCGACCGGCAAGGAGGCCGTCCTAACGCCCGTGCGGCTTACTACGAATGGGAGAAGTATCGCAAGGTCCGCGGACTCGATGGCGTCTCCCCTTATTCGATGAGGCATACTTTCGTCAGTTATGTTTATGACAAGGAGAAGCGAAAAGAGCTGCAAAAAGTTCTTGGCCATGCCGCATCGATGCAAACCGAGCGTTACAAACACATCACAGACGCCGACAAAATCCGTATGGCCGAGGTCATCGATGAAGCGTTTTCAGAGATCACAACCCTACTGAAATCGACCATGGACGAGAAACTGGTTACAAAAGTGGTTACTCAGAAAAAAGAAAAACCGCTGAAGCTTAGAGCTTCAGCGGCTTCCAATGGCGTCCCGGACAGGAATCGAACCCGTATCAACAGCTCCGGAAACTGTCACCTTATCCATTAGGCCACCGGGACATTGGACGCTCATGCATTATAGCAGAGGCCGCAATCCTGCGCAATGGCAGCGGCAGGCGTTTGCCAGCCCTGTCCAATCATGTTAGGCTAAATCAAAGGAGACGCTGCCATGAATTTGCTCAATCAAAAATTGAAAGAAGTCTTGTCTGCCGTCCTGCCGATCGTCATCCTGGTTACTTTGACCGGGTTGACGATTGTTCCTTTAGGTTGGCTTGCTCTGGGCCGGTTCTGGGTGGGCAGTCTGTTCATCACCATTGGTTTGACTTTATTCCTGGCCGGTGTCGACTGGAGTGTCTCCCCGATGGGTGAGAAGATCGGCGAGCAGATCATTCGCAGGAAAAGTCTGGTCCTGGTCATCATGGCCGGTTTATTTCTTGGTTTTTTAATTTCGATGGCCGAGCCAGACTTGCATATCCTGGCCAGCCAGGTCAACTTGGTCAGCACCGGTTTAATTGGCAAATGGTTCCTGGTCCAGGTCGTATCTGTTGGCATTGGTGTCTTGATCGCAATCGGTCTGGTCCGGATCGTCTATGGTATTCCCCTCTATCTCGTCCTGACCGGGCTCTACCTGGTCGTTTTGATCTTGGGTGCACTGGCAACGCCCGAATTCCAAGCCATTGCCTTTGATGCCTCAGGTGCAACCACAGGAGCCATGACAGTCCCTTTCATTCTGGCTCTTGGTCTATCCATTGCGCGAAAGAAGAGCAGCGGCAAAGCAGCAGAAAAAGACAGCTTCGGCTTGGTCGGGGTCGCTTCAGTCGGTGCGATCATCTCAGTTCTCGCCGTAAGCCTGACGGTGCCGCGCAATGATTTTGCATCGGCAATCGTCTTTCCCGAACCTTCCGGCGACTTTTTCCGGCCATTCATCGACCAGTTCAGGATCCAGGGGCCGGAAGCAGCTCTGGCCATCGCTCCGCTGGCAGCCATCCTGTTGCTCCTCCAACCTGGCGTCTTGCGCCTGAAACGTCCCACCCTGTTCCGGATGGTGCGTGGATTTTTACTCGACTGGCTCGGTCTGGTCCTGATCTTTACCGGGGTGAATGCCGGTTTCATGGCTGTCGGGCGGACCATCGGCGCCCATCTGGCCAAGCACAACCTGGTCCTGTTGCTGGCGATGGGTTTTAGCCTGGGTTTCCTGACCAATCTGGCGGAGCCAGCCGTCCATATCCTGACCCGGCAAATCGAAGAAGTCACGAGCGGCTCTGTGCCAAGGATCGCAGTCCAGGCTTTTCTCGCCATCGGGGTCGGCTTGGCAGTTGTTCTTTCGATCTTGCGCATTCTGATCCCACCCTTGCAGCTCTGGCATTTCCTCCTGCCGGGCTATGCCCTGGCCATTTTCCTGGCTCACCGCGGATCGAAGCTGTTTGTCGGTATCGCGTTTGACTCCGGCGGCGTTGCTTCCGGCCCGATGACGGCGACCTTCATTCTCGCATTCGCCCAAGGAGCAGCGAATGAGTTCCACTCGGCCAATGTGCTGATCGACGGATTTGGCGTCATTGCCCTGGTTGCGCTGGCGCCTTTGCTTTCACTGCAGCTTCTCGGTCTCTTCTATCGGCGCAAGGCCCTGGAAAAAGGAGGAATCAAGCGTGATTGAGATGTGTCCCCCGGGGGCCCGCTGGTTATTTCTTGCAATCATTGTCGAGCGAGGTCTGGGCAGCAAGTGGCTCAAAGAGGCCCGCAACCTTGGTATCGGTGGCGGCACGGTCCTTCTCGGCCAGGGCACGATCGGCACCAGGCAGACAGGACGCCTCGACGCCTTGTCTGAAAGCAAGGAAATCTTGGGACTGATCACCAGCGAAGAGCAGGCGGGCCGATTGATCGAGGCTTTGCAGCAGGCCAGGATGATGGTCCACCCACGACGTTGTGTTGCCCTGTCGATGCCGGTTATTGCCTTGACCGGATCATCCGTCTGCCAAATGGCGCCCATACAAAATCCGAACGGAGGGAAATCCTTCATGAAACAGGCTATCTGGGTTGTGGTTGACAAAGGTGAAGCTGAAACGGTTGTGGAAGCGGCCGAAAAAGCAGGCGCACTGGGGGCTACGGTCATCAATGCCCGTGGCGCTGGCAAGCACGAGACCAGCCATTTGTTTGCGATGGCCATCGAACCCGAGAAAGAAATGGTGCTCCTGGTCGTGGACCAGGCTGTGGCAAGTCAGGTGCTCGAACGGATTTGCCACGATTGCCAGATCAACGAGCCGGGAAGAGGCATCGCTTTTGCTGTCCATGTCGAACAGTATCGCGGCCTGATGGACGGATGAGATTATGATCATCTTTATCATGATGATGGTCATCATCTTGATCTATACGCAGAAAAGCACCCGCAAATGATGTGAACGCAGGAGGCGCTTGTTCATGAAATTTCAGCCAGCGACAAAATTGGGCCGTTGGGCCATTGGTCTGGAAATTGCATTTCTCTTGCTGATGGCAGGAAAATTTTCCCGGATCGGATTGCCGTTGCCGTCTTTCGGAATTTTTGGCCTGGGCATTGCTGGCTTTGTCGTGGCAATCATCGCCCTGGTTCGCAAAGACCGGGCAATCACGGTCTGGCTGGCCCTGGTCGTTGGGCTACTGCCCTTCCTCTGGACCGTCGCCGAATTAATCTGGCCTCACTGAAACCGTTGTCATAACAGTCCTTCAACGCCTTAAAGCTGTTCATCACGCGACGGTTTGAGTGGTTTGCCTGCTTCATAGGTTGCGAGGTACTCCGCCACGCTCACCCGCCGGCAAAGCTCGGCGATCAGGTCATAGGGGATCTGTTGCCGGGGCTTGAACCGGATACAGCTTTTGCCCATATCGAGCTTGCCCGGTACCTGGTCAGCATAGGCGGCCGTGAACCAGTCCAGCTGTCCGGGCAGGGCATAGAGCGCCATGTGGTACAGGGCGATGTGGTTTTTCTGGGCTGCCAGGCTGACAAAGGGCAAGGCCTGGCTGGGATTGACGTGATAGCCCGGTGGGTAGATGGCATGGGGCACGACATAGGTGATCATGCCATAGGCGATGGTTTCTTCCAGTTCGGCAGGCAGGTTGGCGCGCAGAATTTCACGCAGGCGAGCCACCGGTTCGCGCTGGCTATCCGGCAGAGCGGCGAGATAGTCTTCCGGGGTATTGGCCTGGATCTGCATAGACACGACCTCCTCAAATCAAAACCGCCCAGCCCGGCGGATGATTGACCGGGCTGGGCGACGCTTATCTGTGACGGATCATTCAGCGGATGTCGCTGGCGAAGGCTCGGACAGGGCTGCCGTCTGCACCAGGGATCAGGAGCGGCACAGAACAGAAATAAATGCGCTTGCCGACGAGTTTGGATAGATTGGCCAGTCCTTCAACAATGATCATGCCATTGCCGAGGATAGCCCGGTGCATGTGGCGCTTGTCAAACCCAGGGCGCACGACCTCGCGTACAGTCGGCAAGTCGAGGCCAAAGAGGCGGACGCCTTTTTCGATCAGGAGCTCGGAAGTGCCAGCGGCAAAGGACGGGATATCCTGGAAAAAGGCCGAAGTACCTCCGCGATGTTCCCAATCGGTGGACAGCAGAACGAAGTCGCCGGTCTGCCAGGCGCTCCAGTCAGCCGTCGTCAGATCAAGCGCCTGATCGGGCTGCCAGGGGACGGATATGACGACCGCAGGACCCATGAAGCGGTCCAGGGGCATCGATTCAATGGCCGGGCCACTGGCCACAAAATGGCGTGGAACGTCAAGATGAGTACCCGTATGACAGCCCAGAGAGAGATGCGTCAGCTGGACGCCATCGGCCTCATGGGTGTGCGGGCGGCTGACCTGGCACGGCGGATCTCCGGGATAGACTGGCATTTGGTCGTACAAGGGCCAGGACAAATCGTAAATCATGGGATGAACCTCCTCATGCATTTCTATCTGTCTTCATTTTATCACGTCTCCAGCCAGAAAGCGGCACCAGCGGACAATTTGGCGGCCCGCAACCAGCCCCGGTCAGCTGGCCTGTGGCAAGGCCAGGCTATCCATCAGGGCAAAGAGGTCGCGCAGGTTTTTCGTCCAGTCCGGCCGTGATTTGGCTGCCGCACGATAGACCAGATACGGCTTGGTCCCGGCATTGAACAGGATGCGGCCTTTGAAGGCTGGGGCACCGAGCAAACCGGACAGCAGG
>JAQUEY010000029.1 GCA_028684955.1 Eubacteriales bacterium | reverse complement strand
TAGATGTCGACGCGGTTGACGACGATGCGGCCTTCGAAGTGGTTCTCGATCTTCTCGATTTCGATCAGGAAATCGCGGCTTTCTGCATCAACGGCATTGTAGATGAAGGTCAGGCCGGGTTTTTCCTTCTGCATGATGACTTCGTGGAAGGTTTCGCTTTCGGCGATGTATTTCTCGGCGGCGTAACCGGCGATCGCACCGTCGCCAACTGCTGTTGCGACCTGCTTGAGCCACTTGTCGCGCACGTCACCGCAGGAGAAGACGCCTTCGATGTTGGTTTCCATTTTCTCATTGGTCAGGATGTAGCCGTTTCTGGTCATCTTGATCTGGTCTTTGACGACTTCGGTGTTCGGGATGTAGCCGATGAACTCGAAGCAGGAGTCGCACTTGACCGGGATTTCCTCGTCGGTACGCAGGTCACGCAGCACGACGGTGTCGAGGTGCTCTTCGCCTTCAAAACGCTTGACGGTGGAGTTCCAGATGAATTCCATTTTCGGGTTTTTCAGGGCTGCTTCCTTGGCGATTTCGTTGCAGTCCATTTTGCCTTCGTGGTGGAGGACGGAGACGATGACCTTTTTGGCGAATTTGGTCAGGAACATGCCTTCTTCGATTGCGGCGTCACCGCTGCCGATCACGACAACAGTCTTGTCGGTGTTGGCAGCCGCGTCGCAGGTGGCGCAGAAGGAAATGCCCTTGTCAAAGAGGTATTTGTTTTCATTTTCGGCACCGGTGATGCGCGGACGGCCGCCCATGGCCAGGATGACGACTTTGCATTCATAGATGTTGCGGAAAGTCTCGACTTTCTTGACTTCGCCGGACAGCTCCATCGACTTGACGTCGGTGAGCTTGAACTCGACACCCATGTTCTTGGCTTGTTCTTTCATCAGGTTGGTGATTTCTTCACCCTTGGGCTTGTTCGGGAATCCCGGGTAGTTTTCAACTTCGTTGGTATAGGTGGCCAGGCCGCCGACCAGGGCTTTTTCAAACAGGATGGTCTTGAGGCGGGCGCGGCCGGAATAGATGGCGGCGGTCAAGCCGGCGGCGCCGCCACCGATGACGCAGACATCGTATTGTTCAACTTTTTTCTCGCGGGACATGTGACCTCCAATAGTGTAGGGGGCAGGGACCGCTGAGGGCCCCTGCCAGCCTTCGTTTGATTACATGAAATATTTGACGAGGAGTTTGCTGCCGACGATGGCACCGAGGAAGAGGAAGATGCCGAAAACCCAGCCGGACAGGGAGAGGGAAGCGATGCCGCTGTAGAGGGCACCGATGTTGCAGCCATAGGCGATGCGGGCGCCGTAGCCCATCAGCAGGCCACCGAGGACGGCTGCGACCACTTGCTTTTTGGACTTGATCTTCTTGATCTTGAACTGGGAAGCAAAAAGGACAGCCAGCAGGGCGCCGAGGATCAGACCGGCATTGCGGACTGAACCACCGTCAGCCAGGAAGCCGTTTTCCAGCGTGCGCTGCATGCCTTCGCTGGAGAAGTAGTACCATTTGTCAACCGAGCCGCCAAACAGTTCGAAGATCCAGGCACCCCAGTTGGTGTATGGTCCGGTGACGCCCCACGGATTGTAGGTGGTCGCCAGGGTGACGATCTGGAACAAGGACAGCAGGATGGCGCCGGTCAGGTAGGGCCAGGCATCCTTGAGCCATTTGACATAGACCGGGTTGCTGGTGATTTTTTTCATGGTTTCTTTAAAGGAACTCACTGTTCACCTCATAATCTTGGCCGGACAGACCCAGCCATGGATAGGATCGTGACATCCTTAAAAAGTTATTTGACTTTTTCGATGACGACTTCCCATTCACCGTCGCCGGTTTCTTCGACTTCGACGTTGTGACCTTCGCCACGGGCCCAGTCGGGCAGGTTCTTCATGGCACAGCTGTGGTCGATCGAAACGATCAGGATATCACCGATGTCCATTTCCTTCATCTTGTTCTGAGCTTTGACCAGCGGAATCGGGCAAGCTTCACCAAAACAATCCAACATAACTTCTTTCATTTGTAGAGACCTCCATCATTATGATTCTTAATCATTTTAAATTTGAAACAGGGCTTGGTTTTTAAGGATTTCTTGACTTTTAGCGGGTATTCTCTTTTGGCCGAAATCGGGACGTGGTCCCTTTTAGTGGGCGTCGGCAGATGCTTTGGCTTCGTGGTATTTCTCGGCGGCGATGTAGATCAGAAGGATCACCACGAGCTGGATGACGACGGCACCGAACCAGCCGAAGACGTCGGGCAGGAAGACTTCAAAGCCTTTGTTGATGACGGTTTCTTTCCACCAGCCAAAGTCGTGGGCACCCCAGAAGGAGCCGACAATGAAGAACAGAAGGCTAAGCATCTGCATGTAGAAGCCTTCGCCGACGCGCATCAGGGTACCGGATCCACAGCCGCCGGCGATGACCATGCCGATGCCGAAAATGAAGGCACCGAAAACGGTTGCAAAGCTGACGGGAACAACATAGTCCATGCCCGGGATGGGCAGGCCGGCCTTGAAATAGCCGTACTTGATCGCGGCAAAGCCGATGGTGGTGAAGGCCAGGGCGGCCAGGACTGCACGGGTCAGCAGGGTGCTGCCGGTGAGATATGGGTCACGCATCGATGCGGTAAAGCAGAAACGTGAACGCTGCAGGATGTATCCAAAGATCAGGCCTGTGACCAGATACCAGCCTGTGCCGAAGCCAAATGCCTGCAGGGCAATGCCCGCAGCAATCAACAGCAGCAAGACCAGGATCGCAAACGGCAGCTGGTTGGGCTTGGGTTTTCTGGCTGAACCAGCCCGTGAGCTTGATGAGCGCCGGATCGATGAACCAGCTTGGGTTTCACTCATGTGCCATTCTCCTTTTTTGAATGTTTCGTGTTCAGGTGTTGTGGGTCGGTTGGGTCGGGTTTGGTCAGGTTTTGGTTGTTTTGAAGGACTGTAAACGTTTTGAATGTGATTCCCAAACCAAGACTATCACATCTTTCTGCCAAAACGGATCATCAGGATTTTAATGCAGTATAAGTTTTATGGATAGCCAGACTATGGTAAACTAAAAAGCACATGACCCAAACCAGCCCTCAACCCGGCTATTTTACCCGCATCGGCGTCGAAAGGACTCCATGAATCTGCAAGTCATGAAATATTTTCTCCTCGTAGCCCAGGAGCGCAGCATCTCCAAAGGCGCTGCCAGGGCTCATGTTTCCCAGTCGGCCTTGAGCCAGATGATCCAGAAATTTGAGGAGGATGTTGGCCTGCCCCTGCTAGAGCGCAGCAATCGCGGTGTCTCCCTGACCGAAGCGGGAGAAATCGTCCACAAATATGCCAGCAGCATCATCCAGAAATATGACCAGATGATGGAGAGCCTGCAGTCGACCCATCATGGCCAGCACAAGATCCACATCAATGGCACCCATTCGATGGCAGCGTATTCGTTGCCCTGCCTGCTGTACAAACTGAAAAAGGCCTTTCCCCAGTTTGACTATGCACTCGAAGCTCGCGATACGGAAGCCATTCTGCGTGACGTGCGCGAGGGGCTGGTTGATTTCGGTTTTGTGGATATCAACGATCGTGATAACGAAGATCTGAAATTTTATCCGATGGGCCGGGAGCGCGTGGTCCTGATTGCCCAGGACAGTTATCCAGTGCCGGACACCATCGCCATCGATGACCTGATCCGCTATGAAATGGTCCAGTGCACATCCAACAAACATGCCTGCGACCGGCTCGAGGAAGAGCTGATCCGGGTTGGCAAAGACATCCACAGCCTCAATGTCATTTTCAATGCTGATTCGCTGTCGGCGGTCAAATCCTCTGTCGTCAAAGGCTTTGGCATGGCATTTGTGCCCTATGAAAGTGTCAAACGGGAGCTTTACGAGAAATCGATCAAGATTGTCGCAGTTGACAACCTGGATATGGACTATGATATTTTCCTAGTGACCCGCCCGAGCAAGAACATCGTCCAGCCTTACCAGCAGATCCTCAAGTTTGTCCTGCAGGCCGGCGTTTCGATTTTCTGCTGATGGTGACCTCCCAGACCCCGTTGATGACCTCCTCGACAGCGACGCCATAGTCGCGGTCGGAAAAATAGTCACACAGGGATTCGAGCACACAGCTATGGTCGGTCACCACCATCAGGCTGTCGCCAGGCTGCAAGCGTTTCGCTTCTCCCTTGGCGCTGATCAGAGGCACCGGGCAAAAATCTCCGAGACAGTCGAGTACGATCATGATCGGGTGACTCCTTGGGCCTCTCGGCCATGTGCGGCAGGTCTTGGGCAGCGGTCAACAGGCGGTTTCAAGCTCACGCTAGCAAGCTGCCTGATAAAAGTCAAGTGGAGCACCTTTTACGTGGAGCAACGGACCCTTCCATTCCAAAAACCTTATCACCTCGAAACTGCCCGGCCACTGATCGAGCAGGTTCTGGCCAGTGGACGGACAGAGGGGGATGGACCGATGACCGCCCGTTGCCAGGCGCTTTTGGCCAGCCAATTCGCACGTGCCGGATCCCCCGGCCAGCCTTGCCAACATCCGGTCCAGGAAGCAGCCCAGTCCGTCTTTCTCGTGACGTCCGGGACCGCTGCCCTCGAGCTGGCGATGCAGGCTTTGCAGCTCCAGCCGGGTGATGAGGTCATCGTGCCCTCCTTTGCCTATCCGTCAGCCGCCAATGCCGTGCTTTTGGCCGGTGGCACCGTCGTCTACTGCGAGGTTGAACCTGTCCATTTGACGCTTGACCCCGCACGGCTGCCGCTGCACATCACCCCGAAAACCAGGGCGGTGATCCTGGTCCATTACGGCGGCATCAGCTGCGACCTCATCTCCATCCAGTCCCTTTGTGCCATCCACGACCTGTGCCTCATCGAAGACTGCGCCCAGAGCTACCTGTCCACCTGCCTGGGACGCCCGACGGGCACCTTTGGCACCTTTGGCTGCTTCAGTTTCCACGGCACCAAGGATGTTATCTGCGGGGAGGGGGGGGCTCTCCTGGTCAACGACCCAGCCTATCTCGAACGTGTCAGACTGTTCCGCCAGAAAGGCACCAACCGCGATGCCTTTGCCAGCGGCCGCGTCGCCTTCTATGACTGGCAATCATCAGGCTCCAGCTATGCCCCCAGCGAGCTGGCCATGGCCCTTCTCCTGTCTCAGCTGGAACTGGCTCCGGAAATCGTCAGCCGTAAAAGACACCTCTTTGACCGCTACGTCCAGCACTTCACCTGGCAACAGGAAAAACCGGCCTACCAGGCCCTGGTGCAGTCTCACAGCACCGCTCTGGCTGCGACTGTGGTGCCAGGTTCCGAAGGCAGGCTCGGTTCGGCGGCGCTGCCAAGTGCTGAAAATGGACATCTGTTCTACCTGTTGTTTCGAGACGCTGTCCCGGCGGCGGCTCTGATCCGTCACCTGGCTGCTGTTCACATCGAAGCCCGGACCCATTTTGTGCCCCTGCACGAAAGCCCTTTTGGCCGCACTTTCATCCGGCCAGGTAATGATTTTTCCGTCGAATCCGGACTGGGCCAGCGTTTGGTCCGATTGCCGCTCTACGCAGCGATGACCGATTCAGAACAAGACCAGGTTCTGTCAGCTGTCGATGCTTTCTTTGCAGGAGATGCCTGATGGACGGGGGGCAGAAACCAGCAGCATCGAGCTTGCCAGGTTCGCCGCCGTGGCTTTCTGTTGTCATTCCGACCTATGGCCGGGCCCAGACCCTGGACCAGCACATCACGTCAGTCCATGCCAGTTTAGTCAGGAATTTCCCGTGCCAGCCCTTTGAAATCATCCTGATCAATGATGCCAGTCCCGATCAGACCCGCGCTGTTCTCGCCACGCTTGCAGGTCGTTTTTCCTCCGTGCGCGTGCTGAATTTGGCGTCAAACCAGGGCCAGCAGGCTGCGACCCGGGCTGGGATGAGCCTGGCCCAAGGTTCCCTGGTGGTGACCCTCGATGACGACGGCAAAGACGATCCAGCGGATATCTCCCGCCTGGTCTGCCTGCTGGCAACCGGTTATGATGTCGTGTACGGTGTACCGGTACAAGAAACCGACCTGGCCTGGCACCGCCGCCTGGGCACCATCGTCAAGGAGGCCTTGCTCGGCGGGATGTGCCACAAACCCAAGGGCATCCGGCTGACCGGTTTTCGTGCCATGAACCGGGACACCGTTGATCGTGTCGTGGCGGACACGCGCCGTCACATCTACATTTCGGCCACAATCTTGGAAAAACCCGTGCGCATCGGCCAGGTCCAGGTTGCAGCCCCTGCGCGCAACGCGTCCGGCTACACGGTGGCCAGTCTGCTTCGCCTGCTGCTTTGGATCGCACTCTGGTACGGCCCGTTGCATCGGTTCAGAACTGGGCTGGCCGGCTGGATACAACGCCAGCCTGTGGTGCAGATCAGCAAAGGCCGGGCTCAAATCCGGCCGGAGACTCAACGATGCACCCGGATCCATCCGGAGGTCCAGTCATGAAGCCGCCCACCGTGCTGATGCTGGGCGCCTCCCTGGCCCAGATCCCCGGGATTGCAGCCGCCCGTGCGCAGGGCATCGACGTCATCAGCTGTGACAACTTGCCTCACTCGCCAGGTCATGCCCTGGCATCTGCATCCATCCAGGCCAGCACCTTTGACCCGGAGGCTGTTCTGACTGCAGCCCGGCAACATGCGATCGACGGGGTCATGACCATGGGGTCGGACCAGCCGGTTTTAACAGCTGCGATTATTGCCCACCAGCTAGGCCTGCCCTCGGCCTTGACCGTCGATACAGCCCGGTCTGTCACGGACAAACGGGACATGAAACGGCGCTTCCAGAGGCTGGGTTTGCCGACGATGCCCTTTTTGATCTACCGCCCCGTCGGGCCATTCGTGCGTTCGCAAGACTCGGACGCGCCGGATTCGCTTGATCTGCTCGATTATCCAGTCGTCATCAAGCCGGTCGACTCGCAGGGCCAGCGGGGAATTTTTGTCTGCGCAACAGCTGCCGAAGTGCGCGCAAAAGCGCTGCAGGTCCTGGCTTTCAGTCGGGCAGCGGAAATCCTGGTCGAGTCGTATTATCCCAGTGCTGAGGTGACGGTCAGTGGCTGGGTGAATGCGGGCCAGGCCCACATCCTGACCCTGACCGACCGGGAGCGTTTTGCCGGCACCGCCCAGCTGGGGATCTGCCTCAGCCACGAATGGCCGAGCCGTTTTCTTGAAAGCCACGGCGACGAAATCGCCAGCTTGACCCAGGCCATAGTCAGCGGGTTTGGCATCACGACGGGACCGATCTATTTCCAGTTCCTGATCGGCGCATCCGGCGTGAAGATCAATGAAATCGCCTGCCGGATCGGGGGCGCATTCGAGTCGCAATTCATTCCCCGCCTGACCGGCTTTGACTTGACGGCAGCCCAGATCGATCTTGCCCTCGGCCGTCCGCTCAAGCCAGCCAGCCAGGCCGTCCTGAAACAGCACGATTTTCGCCAGGTCGGTGAACATCTGTCGGTCCAGCTGTTTTTTGCCCAGCCCTGCACCATCGCTCATTTGACCCCTCTGGCCGAGGTTCTGGCCTGCCCGGGTGTGCTGGATGCCGGATACCATCTCCAGCCTGGCCATACGATTCCGGCGATCACAAATGCCACAGCCCGAGTCGGTTACTGCATCCTGACCGCGCCGGACAAACAAGCGCTGGAGCAGCGTCTGGCCTTTCTTTACACCGTGCTCTCAGTCATCGATACCACAGGGGTCAACCAGCTGATCCATCGCCCGTTGGAGGTTTTACCGCTTGAATATCCCGTTTGACTGTCATCAGGGCAATTGCCCGGACAATCCAGCCCAGCTGTCTGCCCGCCTGCCACGCCGCAAGACTCAGAACCTGCCTTCAGCGGCTGTTTTCTGCCTGTTGTTGAGTCTGGCTCTGGCTCTGCTTCTTGCCGGCTGCAGCAAACCTGCTGTGCTGAAAATCAGCGTCGCTGAGCAGTATGGCCTGGCCTATGCCCCGATCCAGATCATGCAGGAAAATGGCTTTCTCGAAGCGGCCCTGCACAACGCGGCCACGGTGGATCAGACGGTCCAGGTCGAATGGATCAAGCTGGCCAATACCTCGGCGATCCAGGAAGCCATGCTGGCTGACCAGCTCGATGTCGCCTTTGTCGGTATTCCGCCATTCTTGATCGGACGCGACCAGGGCATGCCGTGGTCGATTTTCACCGGTTTGTCGGAATGCCCGGTCGAGCTGCTGAGTAATGATCCTTCGATCAAGGACCTCCCAAGCCTCGTCGATGCCGGGAAAATCGCCTTGCCCCAGCCAGGCAGCATCCAGCATATCTTGCTCGCGATGGGCGCCGAACAACAGCTCGGCGATGCCACCCGGTTTGATCGCCAGCTGGTTGCGATGAAACACCCCGACGGCCTGCAGGCCCTGCTCTCGGGCCAGGACATCGTTGCGCAGTTCACTGCGCCCCCTTACAATTTCATCGCTGCCGCAACCCCTGGCATTGAGGTGATCCTGACCGGGGAAGAAGCCTTTGGCGAACCCTACAGCTTCATTGTCGGCATCGCCGAAGATGCGTTTTTACAAGACGATGTCCGGCGCCAGGCCTTTCAGCAAGCCCTCGACCAGTCGATCCAGTTCATGGCGGAGCATCCAGCCGAAACGGTCGCGATTCTTGCCGCCAGCTATGAACTGACCGAGGAACAGACGCAGCAATATCTATTTGGCCAGCGCCTTGTTTTCGGCACGTCGATCCGTGGGGTGGACCATTTTGCGGAATTCATGCAGCGAAGTGGCTATTTGGAGCAGGCATATGGACAAGAAGATGTGGTCTGGCAGGAATAATCGGTCTGCCAGTCAACCGCACCAGACGGTGCCGACGGTCAAAGCCCAGCTTGCCTGGCTGGTTGTCTTGCTGGTTGCCTGGGAAAGTGTCAGCCGACTGGGCCTTGTGAATCCGCTGATAGTGCCGCCCTTGTCGGCGGTGCTGCTGCGCCTGGTGACTGGCCTTTGGGGCGGCACGCTCTTTCTCCAATGGCTGCAGTCGGTAGCGCTGGTTGTGGCCGGACTTCTGGTCGGCAGCCTGATCGGCCTGGCCCTGGCCACCGCGGATTATTTCCTGCCTCGCTTGCGCCCGGCAATCACCCTGTTCAACGCGATTTTGCATCCGCTGCCTGGCGTGGCCATCCTGCCAGTTGTTCTCTCGATTGCCGGCCTGGGCTTGCCTGCGGTCAGCGTCGTGATCCTGCATGCCATCGTCTGGTCGGCCTACCTCAGTTTCATTTCAGGGTTTCGCTCGATTGCCCCGGAATTGCTCGACATCGCCCGCAACCTGGGGGCCGGTCGGCGCCAGATCCTGTACCATGTCCTGTTGCCTGCGATCGGCCCGCAGCTGGCTGCCGGCCTGCGCATCGGCTGGTCGCGTGGCTGGCGGGCCTTGATCAGTGCCGAAATGATTTTTTCTGCGATTGGCAGCCTTGGCGGCCTCGGCTGGTATTTGTTCGAGCGCCGGTCTTTCATGGACATCACTGGCGTCTATGCCGGCATCGTCCTGATGATCTTGACCGGGTTTTTCATTGAATCGGTGGTGTTTCGCCGCTGGCTGCCCGGTCAAGCTGATACAGACTGACCGCCCAGGGATAATCCCCCTGGTAACGGACCACCCGGGTGCCATAGATGGGTGCCGCGAAGGTGTGGATCAGCTCGCCTTCCTGCTCAAGAATGGCTTTCAATGCGCGTAAAACCGCTGGATCCGCCGTCCGGCCTGGCCGGATTTCATACAACACCCACCAGTCTGGATTCCTCAAGATAAAGTCATATTCCTCGTACCAGATCACCGTGTTGATGCCTCGCTCCTCCAAGTAGGCTGCTACCGCCTCCTCTATTTGGAACCTATGTTCTATAGAACCTATGTTACTAGTAACATAGGTTAGATTGCGCAAATCATAGAAACTTCCAGTCATCCGCTGCAAAACAAATCCGGCACTCAAATTCCCCAATACCACGGGTTTTTCCGGTAAATGGTGCTGGATTTCAGCACTGTAAACGTGGTATGGATCCCCGCCTCCCACGATTCGCTGGCTGACAAAAGGGCCAAAATCGCGCGGCAACGCCACTCCACCGGCCCAAATCGCCCCGGCCACAATCAGAACTGGCACCGATCGAGCGAGCCGCAATCTATAGGGCCGATGGAACGTCTTTTCCCAGCGCCCTTCAGCGATCTCGTTTGAAATCACCTCAGCAATACCGCCAACCATCCAGACCAGCGGGACCAGGACAAAGACGATCGAAGTCGGGTTGAACCGTCCGATGATAAACAGGACCCCAACATACCCGGCCAGGCCCAACAATCCGTTTTCAAGCAGCACATTACCTGGCTGAAAGCGGTCCAGTGCTCGGTGCCCCTGCCCAGCTTTCGCCGAACCGGCCAGCCACAGCACCATCAACCCTGCCGCAGGCAATACAAGTGTAACGACCATCAGGCCGCGCACGTCGGGCAGCCAATACGTGCCGTTATCCTGCCGCCATAACTGGCGCAAAAACTGCTGCAAATTCGCACCGCGCTGATTGGGTGCCGCATCGACCGCCAGATTGGCGCCAAACTCCGCGTAGTTTTGCAAAAAGTCCGGGCTGACCCAGAGACTGAGCGCCACAAGAGCCGACCCAGCCACTGCCAGACCGACACCGTACAGCAGCAAGGTTCTCGGGGAAACGCGCCTGAGCAAAGCGTTCCAGAGCAAGACCAGCCCAGCGATCCCCGCAGGAAACAACGCATTGGGGTGGATCAGGGCCGCACCGCCCAGCAACAGACCGAACCAGAACCCCTGGTGCGGCAGAAGGATCTGAGGCAGGACAGCGAAAGCCGCTGCCAGAACCGCCAGAATGAGGCTTTCCTGCCGCGCCAGATGAGCCGTCGTCAGAAACAAAGGCTGCACACTCAAGGCGATCATCAGCCCCACGGCCAATCCACACCGGCCAGTCAGGCGGGCAATCCCCCAATAGACCACAAGAAGTGTAACCACCGCAGCAGCGAGGCTCAGCAGGCGGACAGCAAACACATCAAACCCCAGAAGCCAGATCAGACCCGCCTGCAAAACATGGAACAACATCTTGAAAGCATGTGGCTGGCGGGGGAACAAATCAAAAAACGGCTCCGTCACCGCCACACTGCCCTGGTCCAGATACGCCCTGGCCAGCCCTGCCAGCCAAGCCTCATCTGAATGGACCGCGGGGAAGACCGTCAAAGTCAGCCCATTGAGGGTCGTCCAGACCAAAAGATAGATGATGAGCAGACGATTGGACACTTTGGCCAAGAAATGAATGCGCACACAAGACCTCGATTGCTGTTTTCTCCAGATTGACATGACCAGGGACTGGCAGGCAATCCATTGGCCATAAATATATCTTATGGTACATCGGAATATTTCATAACGAAAGCTTAATCTCGACCGGTTACGTTTACGGAAATTCGTATATACTGGGGTGGAAGTCTGGAGCAAAACGTTGTGTGATTCCCAATTCCCACAAGCCGAACTGTTTCTAGCTTCAACATCAAGGAGGAAACCGCATGCCGCGTCCAATCAAACAGGCCGTCGTCCTGCTTCTGGCTCTCGTCCTGTTGCTGGCCACCGTTGCCTGCAACCAGACTGCCTACACCGACAGTGCCAACATTGTCGAAGCAGCCGACCTGGCCACGCTGATGCAGGATCCGCAAGCAGTCGTCATCGATGCCCGTTCAGCCGATGATTATGCCAAAGGCCACCTGCAAGGTGCGATCAGCCTGCCCACGGAAAAGCTCTCTGTCAGCGAACCGGTCCCGGGCCTGCTCGCCCCCGCTGAAACCATTGCACAAGCCCTGGGCAGTGCTGGAATCAGCAACACATCCAAAGTCTACATCTATGACAACAACCAGGGCGTCTATGCCGGCCGAGTCTGGTGGGTGCTCAAGGTTTTTGGCCACGATGTGGTCAAGGTCGTCAACGGCGGTGAAGCTGCCATCCTGAAAGCTGGACTGCCCCTGTCTTCAGAGGCGACAACGCTTGCTGCTGCGACCTACACGACCCAGCCGCTGGATGAGAGCCTGTATGCATCGAAAGACGAAGTCAAGGCTGCCATCGATGGTTCCGCCCCGGCATTCATCCTCGATGTCCGCTCGACTGCAGAATACGAAGAAGGCGCCATTCCGACTGCGACGCTCTATCCACACACTCGCAACGTCTATTCGGACGGCACATTCAAGTCAGCGCGCGATATCGGCCTCGATTACCATGACCTGGGCCTGAAAAAAGACGACGCCATCATCGTGTACTGCAAAACGTCTTTCCGCGCGACCCAGACCTTGCTCGTCCTGACCGAAGCCGGCTACACGAATGTGCAGGTTTATGACGGAGCCTGGGTTGAATGGTCTGCCAATGAAGCCCCGGCTGAAAAACCAGCCCAGACTGTCCCCAGCATCCAGAGCGCATCCTGACCCCCTTCTGCTTCAAGTGAAACGCCCACACCAGCCGTCTCATCGCGGCTGGTGGGTGTTCGCTGATACACCACAGAACCGGACCTGCAAATTCCCCAGATTAATCGGAGGAAACGTATGAAGAAACTGCTCATTTTGGCCTTGATTCTTGCCCTGGCCATCAGCTCGGTGGCCTGCACCAAGGAAACCACTGCTCCCGCCACCATGGACCTCGGCCCGACCACAGCCGCCACCACAGCCGCTGCCACCGAAGCACCAGCATCCCCGCTGGAAGGCGCCGTCAAAGCCTTGTTCACCAACATGCCTGAGCACATCTACAAGATCGATCAGGCCGAACTGGTGAAAAAAGTCGTTGCCGGCGAAACGCTCACGATCGTCGACATCCGCGGCGCAGCTGATTACGAAAAAGGCCACCTCAAGGGCGCAGTCAACCTGCCCTGGGGTACCGCGATCAGCGACAACCTCAGCAAATTGCCCCAGGACCAGGACGTTTTCGTCTACTGCTACACCGGCCAGACCGCCGGCCAGGCCGTTATCACGATGAATCTTGCCGGAATCAAGGCCAGAAGCATCAATCTCGGCTGGAACCTCGGCATTTCCAAAGTTGAAGGCGTCGATGCCGTCACCGAAACCACTGCCAATGAGCTCGCCGATGCCGGCAGCACCATTGACCCAGCCGTCCAGGAAGCCGTCAGCGCCTACTACGCCGGCCTGGCTGCGATCACCGACGAAACCTACAAGAACTACAAGATCAACGAAGATGCCCTCAAAGCCCTGATCGACGGTGGCAAAAATCCCTTCATCGTCTCGGTCCGCAAAGCGGAGGACTACGCCAAGGGCCACATCGCTGGTGCGATCAACATCCCCTTCGGCAAGACCACCCTTGACGATCTTTCGGGCCTGCCCAAGGACCAGAAGATCCACGTCTATTGCTACACCGGCCAGACCGCGGGTGAAACCGTTGCCGCCCTGCGCCTGCTCGGCTACGATGCCGTCTCCCTCAATGGCGGCATGGGCATGGCTTCCAACCACCCCAATGGCTGGGCCAACAAGGCTACCCGACTGTAGCCGATGATGCTGTTTTCAACGCCACCAACACCAATTTCCGCGAAATGCCTGAGCACATCTACAAGATCGACCAGAAAGAATTCATCGACAAAGTTGTTGCCGGTGATGACATGGTCGTCATCGATATCCGGGCCGCAGCCGATTACGAAAAAGGCCACGTCAAAGGCGCCGTCAACCTGCCCTGGGGCAGCGCGATCAGCGACAACCTGACCAAGATCCCGCAGGACAAGGATGTCTTCATCTACTGCTACACTGGCCAGACCGCCGGCCAGGCTGTCGTGACCCTCAATGTCGCCGGTATCCCGGCCCGCAGTGTCAACCTCGGCTGGAACTTCGGCATCTCCAAAGTGGAAGGCGTTGCTGCTGTCACCGAAACCACCGCCAACACCCTGGCTGACGCCACCAACACCGTCGATGCCACCATCGCCAAAGCCGTTGCTGACTACTATGCCGGTCTGGCTGCGATCACCGACGAACGCTTCAAGAACTACAAAGTCTCTGAAAAAGACCTCAAGGCCATGATCGACAACCAGGAAGATTTCTTCCTCCTGTCTGTGCGCAAGGCTGAAGACTACGCCAAGGGCCACATCCCGGGCGCTGTCAACGTCCCCTTCGGCAAAGACACCATCGACCAGCTGGCCATGGCCAAAGTCCCCACCGGCAAAAAGGTCGTCGTCTATTGCTACACCGGCCAGACCGCCGGCCAGGTCGTCGCTGCGATGCGCCTGAGAGGCTATGACGCCGTCTCCCTCAACGGTGGCGCTGGCACCCCGGCCAACGTCCCCCAAGGCTGGATCAACGCTGGCTTTGAGCTCGTCACCGAGTAAACCAGTCCGCCCCATCCGGTCATAAGCTACGTGAAAAACTGGCATCGCAACCACGGTGCCAGTTTTTTTGCCAGTGTCGCCTGGTCCGCCGCCATGAAAAAGTGTCGAACCCCTGTCTGAAGATCTGAAAAAACGGTACTATGGTTACAATTAATATCCGAGAATCCTATCTTTTCGATTTCCTGCGTAAACTGGTCTTAGCAAATGTTCAGAAAACGCACGTGTTGATAGAGCCAGTTTACATAGGAACTCAAAGTCATCGGTGCTACATCCACAAAATTGCCCGAACAGCGAAAGAAGGAGGTCGTGGCCGCCAGACGTCACGAACAACAGCCGTGAATTATGAAACCAATCCCCCTGCAGCAGAATTCCAGCAACGCATCACTCGGTTGTTCCAGGATCTGCTACACCAGGGTGACCGCTTTGATACCGCTCTGGTCTACAACCGGGTCAATCAATACTATCTGACCGGGACCATGCAGGATGGCCTGCTCGTGCTCCGGAAAAATGGTGATGTCCTCTATTTCGTCCGCAAAAGTTACGAGCGGGCCAAGCTTGAATCTGCTCTGAACCCCGGTCAGCTCGTGCAAATCCACTCGTATCGTGACCTGTTGAGCTTTCTGCCGGAAAATCTCGGCCACACGCTCCTGGAAATGGAATCCATGCCGCTCGCAGTCCTCGAGCGCATGCGCAAATACTTCACGTTCGATTCGATTCATGCCCTCGAGGGCACCCTGGCACGCCTCCGCTCGCTCAAGAGCCCGTATGAACTCACGCTCATCCGCGAATCCGGCCGCCAGCACAGCCACCTGATGGAGCAGATCATCCCAGGCCTGCTGCACGAAGGCATGAGCGAGGCGGATCTGCTGGCCGACATCTACGCCGCCATGGTCAAACTCGGCCACCATGGTTTGTCACGCTTTGCCATGCCCCAGAGCGAGATGGTCGTCGGCCAGCTCGGCTTTGGCGAATCCTCGCTCTACCCGACCAATTTCTACGGCCCGGGCGGCATGGCGGGCCTGTCCGCGGCCGTGCCCACCATCGGCTGCCGCAACCGTCTGCTCCAGCGCGGCGACCTCGTCTTCGTCGACATTGGTTACGGCGTCAACGGCTACCACAGCGACAAGACCCGCATCTATTCCTTTGGCGCCCCGCCGCCAGAAGAGGCCGTCAAAGTCCACACCGCCTGCATCTCAGTCCTGGACAAAATCAGCTCACTCATGGTGCAGGGCAACACGCCCGAGCACATCTACCAGACCGTCATGGCCGATCTGCCTGCCGGCCTGACACCTCATTTCATGGGCTTCGGGGCAGAACGGGTCAAATTCCTCGGCCACGGCATCGGTCTTGTCATCGATGAGCAGCCTGTCATCGCCCGCGGCTTCAAAGATCCGCTCCAGCCCGGCATGGTCATCGCCCTCGAGCCCAAATGTGGCATCGACGGCCTTGGCACGGTCGGAGTCGAGGAAACCTACGAAATCACACCCCAGGGCGCCGTCTGCATCACCGGCGGCGCGCGGGAGATCCTGATCGTCTGAAAACCGCTAAAATTGCATACAAAGGCAGGTACGCAGCATGTTGAAAATCGCATTTTCCACGATTGGTTGTCCAGAATGGTCCTGGATCGAAGTCACCGCCATGGCCAAGGACCTTGGCTTTGATGGCATCGAGATCCGCGGCCTGGGCGAGGAACTCCACGCCCCGCGCGCGCTGCCATTCACCCCTGCGGAGCTGCCCCGCACCCTCGAGCGACTGCGAAGCCTGGGTCTGCAGTTGACCTGCTTTTCCTCCGGCTGTTGCCTCAAAGATCCGGACCGGCGCCAGGAGATCCTGGCCGAGGGCTTTGAATACATCGACCTGGCGGCTCGGACTGGGGTGCCTTTTGTCCGTGTGCTCGGTGATGTCGCTCCGGAAGTCCAAGGGCCTGTCGATGATGATGTCGTTGCCCGGGCTTTGGCCTCCCTGGCCGACTATGCTCATTGGAAAAAGGTCACCGTCCTGATCGAAACCAATGGCGTTTATGCCGATACCAGACGCCTGCGGGCCCTGCTCGAGACCGTCCATCATCCGGCTGTTGGCGTCCTGTGGGACATCCACCACCCTTTCCGCTTCTTTGGTGAAACACCACGCCAGACCTGGGACGCCATCGGCACCTACGTCCGCTCCATCCACATCAAAGATTCGGTCCTGAAAAATGACCGGATCCACTACCGCATGCTCGGTCACGGCGACCTGCCGATCCGGGAAACCCTCGATCTGCTCGAAGATCATGGCTACACCGGCTTCGTCTCGCTCGAATGGGTCAAGCGCTGGAGCCGCGACCTCGAGGACGCCGCGGTTGTTTTCCCGGCCTTTGCCAACACCCTGCAGGATTTCAACCGCACCCGGGCCAGCATCTGCACGGACCGCGCAGTCGTTGTGCCGGGTCTGCCAGCCGCTTCACCGACCGGCACCACCCCTGCCTCAGCCGTGTCCCGCAAAACGCTCTTTGGCCCAGACGAATGGGTCGACCTCACGCTCGGCCAGCTGATCGAGCGCGTCGCCTGCGTTTTCCCCGACCAGCCTGCCGTCACCTACACCACGCGCGACTACACCCGCACCTATCGTGAGTTCCTCGACGAAATCGACCGTGTCGCCCGCGGCCTGCTCGCGATCGGCGTGCGCACCGGTGACCACGTCGCTGTCTGGGCCACCAACCATCCCGAATGGCTGCTGACCTTTTTTGCCTGTGCCCGGATCGGCGCCATCCTGGTCACCGTCAACACCTCCTACAAGATCCACGAAGCCGAATACCTGCTGCGTCAATCGGACACCCACACGCTGATCATGATGGACGGTTTCAAGGATGCCGACTACACCGCGATCATCCGCGAGATCTGCCCCGAGCTGGCCATCGCCCAACCCGGCCAGCTGTCGGCCCAGCGCCTGCCGCTTTTGAAAAATGTCATCAATTTCACCAGCGAGCAGCCCGGCTGCTGGACCTGGCCGGAGCTGCTCGCCCGCGGCGCAGCGATCCCGGCTGAGCACATCACCGAGATCGGCCGCACCCTCGACAAGCACGATGTGATCAACATGCAGTACACCTCGGGTACGACCGGTTTCCCCAAAGGCGTCATGCTCACGCATTACAACATCATCAACAACGGCAAATCGATCGGCGACTGCATGAATTTCTCGACCGATGACAAGCTGATCATCACCGTGCCGCTGTTCCATTGTTTCGGCCTCGTCCTGGCCACGCTTGCCTCCGTCACCCATGGCACGACCATGGTGCCGCTGGAATATTTCCAGGCCGGCAAAGTCCTCGAGGCAATCGACCGGGAAAAATGCACGGCTCTGCACGGCGTGCCGACCATGTTCATTGCCCTGCTCGAACATCCCGATTTCGCCACGACTGATTTTTCCCACATGCGCACTGGCATCATGGCTGGCTCGCCCTGCCCGATCAAGGTCATGCAGGAGGTCGTCGACCGCATGAACATGAACGAGATCACGATCGTCTTTGGCCAGACCGAGAGCTCGCCCGGCTGCACCCAGAGCCGCGCCGAAGACCCGATCGAAGTCAAGGTCAGCACCGTCGGCCGTGAACTGCCCGGCATCGAATGCCGCATCGTCGATCCAGCGACCAACGAGCCCGTCGCCGATGGCGTCGCTGGCGAATTCGTCGCTCGTGGCTACAACATCATGAAGGGCTATTACAAGATGCCGGAGGCCACGGCCGCGGCGATCGACAGCGATGGCTGGCTCCACACCGGCGACCTCGCCGTCCGCGACCACAATGGCAACTACCGCATCACCGGCCGGATCAAGGACATGATCATCCGCGGCGGCGAAAATCTCTATCCCAAGGAGATCGAGGATTTCATCTACACCCACCCGGCGGTCAAAGACGTCCAGGTCGTCGGCGTGCCCGACGCCACCTACGGCGAAGAAGTCCTCGCCGTCGTGATCAGGAAAGAAGGCCAGGACCTCAGCGAAGACGACATCAAAGCCTACGTCCGCAGCCACATGGCCAAGCACAAAACCCCCCGCTACGTCCGCTTCGTCGACAGCTACCCCATGACCGGCAGCGGCAAGATCCAGAAATTCAAAATCCGCGAATGGGCGATCGACGCCCTGGGCCTGCGGGATGCAGCTGCGATCGAGACGGCGTGAGGGGAGGTCATTCTTAAGGAACGATGTAGTCCGCCTCGCGTATGCCAAGGAACAATCTCAGGCCGAGGCTTGATTCCTCATGGCTTGTATTGCCGGATCTGACCAAATGATAAACCGAGTAAGATCAGAAAAAATGGGAACGTATAAAACATCGTATTGCTGAAAAGAGAATTGACCAGATAGGCACCAACGGTGCAGAAGATCCCAACGGTCAGCCAATCAAACTTTTTCCAGTTCACCAGAAAATTACGCAAATGGAAGATCAGGCCCGAAATGTAAAATAACAGGGCTGGTATGCCCAGGCTGGCAGCAAAGTAGATGAATTCATTATGGGGTCGATCGTTATAGGTCACTCCGTGTTCTATAAAGGGCTGGCCCAGACAATCTGGACCATATCCGAACCATGGCCGTTCACTTGCAAGTTTTGCACCGACTGTCCAGAGCAGCCATCGCCCGGATCCGGCCGACCCGGCGGATTGATCACCACTGGTAACTTTGGCGATGTCCCGGATAAAGAGGCTAGTATCTCGGCCGATTCCGTTCAGCCAGAGGTTGATCCCTGCCGATATCAGGACAAAGAGTGCAAGCGCAACAACCAAACGCCTGTTTTGCGACCGGTCGGATTTCTTTGGTCTGAAAATGACGACCAGCACCATGCCACCGACAGCGGCCAGAAAAGGCCCGAAAGAGTTATTGACCAGCAAGGCGGTGATCGCGGCGCCAAACGAAAGAAACCAGCACCCTGTTGCGAACCGGCGCTCTGGCGGGGTGATCAGTATCAAGGTCAGATTGATGAAGGTGGCGAAAAGAAAATAGTAGGCTGTGTGATTGAACTGCAAAAAAATACCTGAATAATTTGTCCCAAATTTTTCAGGTCGCCAATAAAGCAGATATTGAGCAGACACAATCATCGAGCTGATACCGAATGAGGCGAGCAGTAATTCGATTTTTTTCCGATTGCGAATCAGCGTAGCACAGGCAAAGATGCCAGTATAAGCCAGATAGGTCAGGAGGCCTTCTCTGCGATAGACATCGCCGAACAAGGCTAGCAGACGATTGTGCGATATAGCAGTGGAGATCACGCTCCAGATCAGCAGCAAAAACAGGCTGAAAGCAAGGGCTTTGGACGAGAAGGCCTTCAACAGTCCTTCTGTGAAATGGTTCTTCACGACAGCTACAATCCCGACCATCACACCCAGGTTGCCCAGGATTTGCAGGACTTGTGCCCAGGTTGTTGCTGCCAGATCAAGATTCAACAGCGTCAAGACTTGGTCATCTTGCTGGATCAGATAATAGGCGAAAACCATTAAAACCGGCGACAGGCACCAGACAGAGAGGAGCACAAGCGCGATCGTCTCCAATCCTTGATCTGGAATTGCGTTGAACAGCTGCCGGACAGAGGTCATTTCAGATAATTCTTGCCAGGTTTGTTTGATTGGCTTCTTCATATGATTAACCTTCAATCGTTTGAATTTTTACAAAGACTTAGGTTGATCTTACCAAAAAAAGAGGGGGCACGGTCAAGTGCTCCCTCCAAAAGATTTGGTAAATTTATTGCAGTCTGATCCTCCTCAGATAAACAGGTTCGTATCTGACGTCTCGGCGGCTCCTAGCATGGTGGCGACACCACCGATTTCGACGCCGTCGATCAGTTCCTCCGGCTTGATGCCCATGACATCCATCGACATCTGGCAGGCCACGATCTTGACGCCGTATTCCAGCGCTGATTCGATCAGCTCCTCGAGTGAGGCGACGTTTTTCGACTTCATGATCGCCCGCATCATTGCAGTGCCGGCGCCGCCCA
>JAQUEY010000164.1 GCA_028684955.1 Eubacteriales bacterium | reverse complement strand
CGCGCCGGCAGCCTGCCCTATGGCCAGCAACGCAAGCTCGAGATCTGCCGCGCCCTCGCCACCCAGCCCAAGCTCCTCCTGTTAGATGAGCCGGCTGCCGGCATGAATCCGACTGAGACGCGCGAGCTGATGGAGACGATCCGTTTCATCCGCGACCATTTCCAGATCTCGGTCCTCCTGATCGAACACGACATGAGTCTGGTCATGGGCTTGTGTGAGCGCCTGATCGTGCTCGACTACGGCGTGATCATCGCCACTGGCACCCCAGCCGAAATCAAGAAAAACCCGAAAGTCATCGGGGCCTATCTCGGAGGCGAATAACGCATGCTGACAGTCACTAACCTCAATGTTTTCTACGATGCCATCCACGCCATCCACGACGTCTCATTCCACGTCGATGAAGGCGAAATCGTCACCCTGATCGGAGCCAACGGCGCTGGCAAGACCACGATCATGCAAACCGTTTCCGGCCTCCTCAAGGCCAAATCCGGTGAAATCGCCTTTTTCGGCCAGGACCTGCGCACGATCGAGCCGCACCGCATCGTCGAACTCGGCCTCGCCCAAGTGCCGGAACGCCGCCGCGTCTTCACCCAGCTCTCCGTCCAGGAAAACCTCGAAATGGGCGCCTTCACACGCAAAGACAAAAACAACCTGGCCCAAGACTACGAAGCCATTTTCCAGCGCTTCCCACGCCTCTACGAGCGCCGCAAGCAGCTCGCCGGCACCCTCTCCGGTGGCGAACAGCAGATGCTGGCGATCGGTCGCGCCCTGATGTCCAAGCCCAAGCTCCTCCTGATGGACGAACCCTCCATGGGCCTCTCCCCCATCCTCGTCCAGGAGATCTTCAAGATCATCCGCGACGTTCGTGACACCGGCACCACCGTCCTCCTTGTCGAGCAGAACGCCCAGGAAGCCCTCAAGATCGCCGACCGGGCGTATGTCCTCGAGACAGGCACCGTGGCCGCCCAAGGGCCAGCAGCCGAGCTGCTGGGGAACGATGAAGTCAGACGAGCGTATCTGGGGATATGATCGATCTAACCGTCATTTCAAGAGATTCTGGAAATTTTCCTCATAAATGAGACCATTCACTTTTGGATCATAGCGATCTTTTACGGATTCGATGCTTGATTCGGACAGTTTTTGCAACAGATCTTGGTGGTAGTACAAATAAGTGATCTTGTCTGCCCACGCTTCAGGCGTGTTTTCCACCAGCAAGCCATTGAAGCCGTCCTGGATGTATTGGTTGATCGGTTCGACATCTGAAACGAGCACAGGAACGCCCATAGACAGACTTTCGACTATGATCTTGCTGACGCCTTCGTACTCACAGGCATGGCAGAGCAACTGAGCCTGTGCCAATTTTTGCCATAAGTCTGCTTGCTGGCAAAACGGCTCGACAAACACTCTATGGGACACATTCAGCTGCACGATCAAGTCTTCAATTTCCGGTTTCCGCACACCTTCCCCCAGCAACGTCAATTTAACCGGAAGGTCTGGCGGAATCAGGGCCATCGCTCTGACAAGCAAATCTTGGCGTTTCTGATAACTGGAGAAACGCGCAGCCATAATCAGATGAAATTCTTGCCCATCGGATGGTCGATAGTTGATTTGCCGCCCTTTTTGGGCTGAGGAGCCTATATCTGCTACAAAGGTATGGCGAAAGCGCACATTCATCTGCAACTCGGCCAGTTTTTCCACCACTTCTTGCTCCATTTTCTCATGGAGAAAATTGACCGAATCCACTGCATTAAACGCAGTTTCGTATTGAGCAACCAAATCAGGATTTTTCTTGCATTGCTCATACCAATGATGACCAGCTATGCGCATGACAATTTTAACCGGCAATCCACGCGCTTTAAGATCCAGAAGCTTGTTGATGATGTTCAATTCGTAAAAGCAATAAACCAGTTCAATGTGATTTTTTCTGACGATCCTGTGCAGCGTGTTGGAAAACACCGAAGACTGGAAACCATTTAAAGACCCTGCCCATTTAGGTGGTTTCCTGTCTTTTGAATAATCAGCGTTGAAAAAATTGACAGAGGTCACCTTGACCGAATTGATCGTTTCCGATTTCGCTCCCAGTTCGAATTTGGGGTCGAATCGTTTGGTTAGATAAGAGATTTGATGGCCGAGAGAGGCCATCTCCTCTGCAATCACTTTAAAAGATATTTCAGCACCGCCGAAAGGATTTTTAAAGTAGGCTGATCGATTGGAAACAAATAAGATCTTCATAACATCCTTTGTGGTGCCAGGCTACCTGCGAGGTACTTATTCCTAGTCTTACGGTTATCGTACGCTCAAGTCTCGTGCTTGACTCGACTCGTTCACTTTCCGACTGGTTTGTTTGCCAGCGTGTCCCCGTTACATGGATTCGCGGATAATCAGCTCGACATCCAGCATGATCTGGCGTGGCTGGATCGAGCGGTTGTTGATCTGCTCGATCAGCATTTCGCAAGCTATGAATCCCATCTGATACTGGGGCTGTTTAACGGTTGTCATGGCAGGTTCGCACATGATCGAGATATTTGTGTTGTCGAAACCGATAACGCCCAGATCTTGTGGAATGCTCAGCCCCAGACGGCGTGCGGCCTTGACAACTGCGCCCGCAAACACATCAGACGATGCGAAAATGGCTTCCGGTCGATCTGGCTGGCTCAGCAGCTGAGTGGCAATGGAAAGGGCTGCATCATAGCTGAACTCAGGCAATTGGACGATCCAGCCGGGATTAGGCACGATGCCCGCCTGCTCAAGCCCGCGGTAAAAACCTTCCAGTCGGTGGCGGGCATATTTGTAGCGCAGGGGGCCATTGATGAATGCGATCTTGCGCCGTCCTTTGGACACGATGTAATTGACAACCTGCCTGGCCGCATGGATGTCATCGATCGATACGAATGGCACCGAGCTCTTGTCGTTGTATTCTGCACATTGGACCAGAGGGATTCGGTCCCTCAGCTTTTCGAGCGCTTCGATATCCGAGATCGCGTCGAGCGTGATCATGCCCTCGGCATGGGTGTCGATGACAATGTCCGCAATGAAGCTGTAGGTCAGCGGATGGGTGCCGGTCCGGACAATGATTTCCTGGTAGCCCTGGCGATCGGCTGCATCGGAAATGCCTTTGATCAAATCTGAATAGAACGGATTGTCAATATCTGGAAGCAGGATCAAGATCAGCTTGCTCTGGTGATGGATCGGTGCATTATCATAGCCCAGGTCACGCATCGCCCGGATGATTTTATCATAGGTATTTTTCTTGACGGAGTCATGGGAATTGATGGCACGGGAAACGGTTGCAATCGAGAAACCTGTGGCATCCGCTATATCCTGAAGCGTCACTTTGCCTTTGAATTCATTCATTTACAGTAGGCATCCTCTCCCGATTTGTGTCCAATTATAGCACGTGATGGAATTTATACAATTTGTCGACTGCAAAATTTGTAAATCTTGAAAATATATAGCTAAAATAATGTAAAAATTGTAAATTACAATTGACGCTAGATGTAATAGTTGATAGCCTGTGAGTGTCGGTATTCGCTTTCGGCTGGATCCTCATCGGGGGGGATTGCTATGCATCTCGGATTAGCCAGTGCCATTTCATCTGGCAGCATATGGACTACGTCCAGCCTGTGTATGATTTTGCTGACCAGATCTTCCACATCCACCTTCCCAACACATTTCCGCTTCGGTGTCGAGTAGACCCGGGGAACTTCCCCCCGAACCTCTCACGGAACCGTACGTGACAGTCTCCCGTCATACGGCTCTTGTCATCAAGTCGCTGGGTCTATAGCCCAGTTGCCATTGGTAGAACAAGTCAGGAGATTTTCTGGCCAGTTGGCCTAACCAGATAAAGGCTTGCCTTCGGCTCCGGTGTAGTCTCTTGTATTTTCTTCTTGCCCATGCCACTAGCATGAGATTCACATAGTCCAGACCTTTTAGTCGTGCTTCCCTTTTGTTGAACTGAGTGAAGTAATTCGCCCAGCCCCGGATCACAGGATTCATTGTGGGGTCCCAGAAGTCCTGTTCTTGACTGTTCCATCCGGCATGATCATATCTGCCTTCAGGAATCGTTCAATATACAGAATCATCCATTTGCTGTCGGTGTGCTTGCGCACCACCTGCATCATCAGGTCATGGTCAATATTGTCGAAAAGTCCGACTATATCAAATTCCAGTAGGGAAGTAACTTCCCGACACCATCCGGTTCCAGAGTTTGTACAGGTTGTTCTTCAAATCCTTTTCGAAGCTCGCAAAGTCCTCACCATCGATACCAGGTGCCCCATGATTCGCTTTGACGCGTTTGTAGGCCTCCAGCACCAATTGTTGTGAAATCTCAAACGATTTCCCTTCTTTCATCAAGTCCTCCCATTTCTGGTTGTTCAACTTAGAAGTTAAGATGACTGGATCCCTTCGCTCCGCGTCCATTACAGTCGCTTCCTCACTACTATGGATCCATCCGCATCTGTGTCTTGCTTCGCTACTCTCATCCTCGTCGTGTTTGCGCTTGGATTTCTCGCTTGTCATCAAGACGACAGATTTCTCCTGTTCCTTGCCAAAGCCTGTAACTTGCTCCTGCAGCTTATGCGCCGGCGGTCGTCTGGTGTAGAACCGCAAAAACAAGCGACCAGAAGAGCGTGTCGAAAATTCAAAATTGAAGATCAAGAGGAAGATCGGTGGATGTCAGAGTGTGACATAATCTAAGTCACATTCGGGCATCCATTCTTCGTGAGCAAAAAGAAAAGAAGGTTCCACGTTCCTGCAAGATCGCAACCTTCTTCTCCCAAAAAACCACGCTCAGAAATCTGGAGAACCAGATCT
>JAQUEY010000028.1 GCA_028684955.1 Eubacteriales bacterium | reverse complement strand
AAGACCTGCTCGAGG
This sequence comes from Eubacteriales bacterium, assembly GCA_028684955.1. GTDB lineage: Bacteria > Bacillota > Clostridia > Saccharofermentanales > UBA5734 > UBA5734. The sequence goes on along the minus strand of JAQUEY010000028.1, from coordinate 20,473 downwards.
GATTGGGCCAGTTGGTTGCTGGTAACGGTATCTAACCGGCCGCTGAGTGCCAGAATGGTCGCATCTTCATGCCGCTGGTGATTAATTTCCATCGCTTTATCCTCCGTGAACTGTCCTGGATGACTGTTAAACTAGCCCAGCATTGTTACACCTGTTCAGTTTATTGCTACAGGCGTGTTAACTGCCGGTTTACAAAACCGTAACAGAAGCAGGGGTACTCGTAACAAACCAAATTTATGCTAGGCATATACACAAATTCATTCACGAGGTATGCCGTGTGCCAAACAGATTAGCAAAACGCGCCCCACGCCTGCATCTCTGGATCAAGATCGCCCTCCTGCTGATCTTGATCTCGATCCTGTCTGTGCTTGCAGCCGGGACATCGGCCATCGTGACTCAATACCGGGCCTTGATCGAGGATACTGGTGGCAGATTAACCACCCTGGCCCATCTGGCTGCCAGCCACCTGTCTGCGTCTGATCTAGACTCACTGGACCAGCGTGCTACGATCGACAGTCAGGCGTACCAACGCGTACACTCGGAATTGCGCCAGATGATCGAGGCAGCCAACCAGATGCCGGCTGAACAAATCGCCCGGGAAATCCAGATCAACGGCAAGACCGCCGGCCGGGAACTCAAGGCGGTCTACGCCTATACCTTGAGCATCCAGAAGGATCAGCTCATCTATGGTGCAGATGCCTTCACCCCGCAGGACCAGGCCAACTTCGAAGCACCTGGGACAATCGTGGATGATCCGGCCCAGATGGCTAATGTCCAGAAATTGTATTCCGGTTTGCCGCAGCTGGCTTCCGAACCTTACACGGACCGGTTTGGCACCTGGATCACCGGTTATGCACCCGTTCTGGACAGCCAGGGCCACGTCGCCGGCGTGGTCTGCATTGATGCTTCGATCACATTTATTCACAATCAGCTGATCCAGCTTGGTCTGAGGTTGCTGCTCTACACGTCCTTGCTCATGCTCTTGTCGGCCGTCCTGGCTTCATTTCTGGCCCGAAAAATCACACACCCCATCACTCAGCTGAGCCAGCAAGCTGTCCTGATCGGGGCAGGTGATTTCACAGCCCAGATCGAGCTGTCTACCGGCGACGAAATCGAAGATCTGGCAACATCCTTCAACCTGATGGCCGGGCAACTGCAAACTTATGTCGCAGACCTGCAGCGCACCACCATGGAAAAAGAGCGCATCGAAAGCGAACTCAAAATCGCCCACACGATCCAGGTAAGCATGCTGCCACGCATCTTTCCCCCCTTTCCGGAACGGCCTGACGTATCGGTCTATGCCACCATGATTCCAGCCAAGGAAGTCGGCGGTGACTTTTACGATTTTTTCCTGATCGACGATGATCAGTTCTGCTTCCTGATTGGTGATGTATCCGGCAAAGGCGTCCCTGCCGCCTTGTTCATGGTGATTGCCAAGTCTTTGCTGAAAAACCAGGCTTTGCTGGGTGGGACACCCAGTGAAATCCTGAGCCAGGTCAACAAAATGCTCTGCGCCGATAACGAACAGTCCATGTTCGTGACCTTGTTCCTGGCCATCCTCGATACCCGGTCCGGACAACTGACCTATGCCAACGCCGGACACAATCCACCGCTTCTGGCGCGCAGAGGAGAACCCGCTACCTACCTGCAGCCCCGAAAAGGTTTCGTCCTGGGCGGTTTCGAAGGAGTCCGCTACACGGATGAGGTGTTGCAGATGCAGGCTGGCGATACGTTCTGCCTGTATACCGATGGAGTCACTGAGGCGATGGACACTGACTTTGCCCTGTATGGGGAATCCCGCCTGCTTGATCGAGTCCGGGAGTCTGCCAGCAAAAACGAGAAAGAAATCGTTCGGGTCATCCAGGAAGATGTAGCAAGGTTTGCCGGTAGCGCCCCTCAATCAGACGACATCACACTCCTGGTCGTCCGCTATAACCCTTCGTGATCGTCTGCTGCAGCAATCAGTTCCGGCAAATGGGCCTGAAACGATGCAAGCTGCAACCTGGTGCTCTGCCATCGCAGTTCCATTGCCGCAACATCCAGTGACCTGGCACTCTGTTCCAGATCCTTGAGCTGACTGGTCAAAGAGGTTGCATGGAAAGCAGCCAGTGACCCCGCCAGCCGGTGGAACTCTCGGCTGAGCTGCGGCCACAAAGATGGATCGGGGTTGCCACTCTTGATCAATTCGATCATGAGACCAATCTCTTCCATTCGGACCGGAAGGGTTTTGGCAAAGTCACTCAGGACCGACACAAAGACTTCAGCCCCGACCATCTCCATATCTTCACGCAAGTGCTCCCAGTCCAGGACAACCGTTTCCTGATCTGAAGATCTGCCCTTGATGGCAAGGAGTCGTTCGGCCAGAAGAATTTCATCAACGGGTTTCGACAGGTAGTCATCCATGCCAGCTGCGAGCAGTTTCTCACGTTCTCCGGTGAGAGCGGAGGCAGTCAAGGCAATGATCGGCAGGCGTGATCCGGACTGTTGCTCCTTGTGACGGATCTGTCTGGTTACAGCAAGACCATCCAGGCCAGGCATGTTCTTGTCGAGCAAGAGACAATCAAACGTTTGATTCTCCAGAGCCCGCAGAACAGCTGCTCCATCTGGAGCGACTTGAACATTGCAATTCAAATGCCTGAGCAAAGCCGAAAAATAGGTCCGGCTGACCGCATCATCTTCACCAATCAAGACGGATAATCCGCTCAGCTGCCGAGCCAGCTCCGACAGTCGGGCCTGTTTGAAGGAACGGCGCCTGGGACTTGGTACGGGATGAGTTTGCTGTTCATCTAAAGCATCCTGGGGAAGCGGCTCAAAGAAAAGCAAATCGGGGCTTTGCGCTGGATCCAGATCCATTCGGCAGACGAACCGGCTGCCACGTCCTGGCTCGCTCTCAACCCAGATCTCACCCCCCATCTGTTCGACAATTTTCCGTGTGATAGCCAAGCCAAGCCCCGTACCACCATATTGGCGGGCTGTGCTGGTATCTCCTTGGACAAAATCTTCAAAAATCTTCGTATGTAAATCAGATGCAATGCCAATCCCGGTGTCCTCCACCTGGAAGGTCAGGCGGATGCGCTGATTTTCTTGCCAATTCTGGACCGACAACCGCACGGATCCTTCCCGGGTGAACTTGATGGCATTGCTCAGCAGATTAGCCAGCACCTGCTTGAGCCGCAAAGCATCACCGTGCAAGCCATCCACCGCATCCGGGGCAATCTCAACCGAGAAGTCCAGTCTTTTACGCCGGGCACTCCCGGCAAAAACCGGGACAAGCTCGTGGACCAGCTGGCGCAGCGAGAAATCACGTGCCTCGAAAGCCATTTTCCCCGCCGAAAGCTTGGACAAGTCCAGCACATCATTCAACATCAAAAGCAGCGACTGGGCAGATTGTTGCAAGGCTTCTGCAGCCGAAGCCTCCATCGTGTCAGCCAAGGATCGCTGCAGGGTGCTGGCCATGCCGATGATACCCTGCAAGGGGGTTCTGATTTCATGACTCATGGTCGCCATGAATTGCTCCCTGACCTGGTTGGCCTGGGCCAGTTCCAGGTTTTTCTGGTTCAGCTGTGCCGTTCGTTGCTCGACCATTTGTTCGAGTCGCTGGTACAATCGTGCGTTGTCAATGGAAACCGCCAATTGCGCCGCAATCACACGCAAGATTTCGATCTGGCGGCCTGTGAAAGCTTGTTCCATCAGGTCATTCTCAATGTATAGCAACCCGGTTACAGTCTGCCTGGACTCCACCGGCAGGCAAATCACGGAGCGATTGGCAGCTTCGCTGGCATGGTCCGGCAGAAAACGGGCCAGGTCAGCCGGATGCTGGGCGATCTGAGCTTCACCGGTATTGAAGACATAATTGACCAGTTTCTCCAGGATACCGGGGATCTCACGGACCAGGCAGCCATTTTGAATCACCAGGTTACGACCCTGGGCTGTTCCGGAAGCTTCGACCCGGAGCCCGGATTCACTCTCGACAATGAAAAGCGCCAGATTGGCACCCGCATGGACCAGGACATGGTCAATCACTTTCTTCAGCAGATCATCGAAGATCAGTTCCTCAGAAATAGCCTGGCTGGCCAAAAGCAGCGTTTCCAAGTCAATGCGGGACTCGCTGTTATCCTGATCACCAGAAGCAGCAGGCGCTTCGGACGGTTGGGGGACAGGAGATTCAGGCGGATTCCCGGGTCTTGTTCCCTTTACATCCGGCAGGTTGGAACAGCCTTGGCAAGCTTGCCACAAACGGTCTGCCCAGGCTAGATCTCCCCAGGACCTGGCGAGCCGGGAGGCCTGGGCCAGATAAGGCAATGCGGTCTCTTTCCTGCCCTGTTCAACGAGCATGTCTGCCGCACAGGCGTGGCAAAGGACGAGCTCGGCTGTAAATCCTTGTTTGCCAGATAACTCGATCGCTTGCTCATACCAGGCAAGACTTGCGACCAGATGACCCGTGCTGCGCTGATATTCAGCTTCGATCAAGGCCAGTTTATTGCTGAAATTCGCTGGACAATCCCGCTCCAGCCTGGCCAGGCGACGGAAAAATGCCCGGGCCTTCCGCAGGTGGCGACGTCTCGTTCGAGAATCCAAGCCTGTGCGGGCAACAGCGAGGTGAACCAGGGCACCGTAAAACCAGCTGACTGGAACAATGTAGGTACCGATCGCGCCGGATTCAGTCCGCACCGTTTCCGCCAGATAATCAAGAGCAACTGCCATTTGCCCGCAGTGGACGGCCAGGATCATTTTGGCCAGATACACATTGAACAGGATGGGGAAGCCTTCCTCGCCTGACAATGCCAGGAAATCAGCCCCTGTGTCACAAAAATCAGGCCCATCCAGCAGCCAAGGCTGTGACCGTTTCTCCAGGATGTTGCGGACTGCCTGACGCATCGAAAGACAAACCGAGATTGATTTATAATCCTGAGTCTGCAGCAAGGTCAGCCGATACTGGTCAAACAGATCGGCTATCTCCTGCAACGGGCGTCCAGCATGGAACAGATACACAAAATGCTGCATCATGGCATGGCCCGCCGAACTTAAATCACCGGTAGCCAGCCCGATCTCATGGATGTGGGGAAACTGGTTCAGGGTTGCTGCCAATGGTTCGCGATGATAGCGGATGATGATTTCAAAAACCATGTATGCCTTGCTGGCATGAGCCCGGGTAGACAGTTGCCGCTGCATGTCAACGGCCATTTTCCCAAACGCATAGCCCTGGCGCCGCTTGTTCTGGTAGACACAAAGAAATTGGCCATAAGCAACGAGTGAGACCGGGGTTTCCGGAGCAATCCCGTGTTGCAAAGACAGGCGGACAACATAGAGCAACACGAGCATGAAGGTTGGGCCGGAGTCCGAATAGGCTGCGATTCCTGCAGCAACCAGGATCCGGACAGCCATCAGAACGTGAGGATCGGTCATCGGTTTGAGGTTGGCCAGCATTTTTTCCGGATTTTGACCCAGCTTGAGGCGAACTTGATTGTTGAACCAGAAAATATCCCAGTAGCTTGGTTTTTCCGGGAAGTGGATATCCAGCTTGGACAACAAAGCCTTGGCCAGCTTGAAAGCTTCTCGATAATGGTTGCCAGTCGTCAAGCGCTCGATCTGGATTTCAATGATCCTTGCCTGGTCAAGCGGCTTTCTGCTCTGTGATAGTCCCTGGCTGGCAAAATCATCCATGGCGGCAAACTGGCCACTGCGATAGGCCGAAGCAGTTGCAGCCACCAGCAAGTCGAGGCGAATGGCAGAGTGCTGTTCATCCTGCCCAGACAGATCCAGATATTCCAGTGCCAGCCGGTCATAGGTCAACGCCCGGTCATAGGCCAGCAAGTCTTGTGATTTGCTTCCGGCCGCCTGAAACAGCAGGACGAGTTCCAACGCTCCCCAGCCCGGGATTTGATCAGGTCTGATCCTGGCGGCACGCAAATGATCAGCCGCTTCCAGCAAATAGGCATCATCACCGATCCGGCTGCCGGATGGCCAGCCCAACTGCCTGGCCAGATAAAGACCTATGGTCTGATGGATCCGTTCCAGCCGGATTGGCTCTATGTTCTGGGCAAGCACCTGCTGGATCCGGTCGTGGGCAAACCGGTAAGCTTCGAGCAAATCCTTTTGAATCAGGTGGTTTTGCTCTGCAGTCAGTAGTTCCAGCTGGATGTTCGCTCTTGAATGACCTGTACAACCGGATAGCAAGGCCACACTAAAAGTATGATTCATGCAGGAAGCCCATTCCAGCACTTCGAGTGTGCTGCGCGACAGATCAGCCAGACGGTTCTGAATCAGGATCAGGACATCATCCGGTGCACCCGTTTTCAGCAAATGGTCCATCTGGATCACCCAGGCCTGGCCGGTCTTGCTCGGGATAAACACCTCGTGGTCGAGCAGATATTGCATATATTGCTGGATATAGAGTGGGTTACCCTGCGATTTTTCAAAGCAAAGCTCTGCCAAAGCATCGCTGGCTGGCCCGGGATCAGCCAGGATTGAAGCAAGCCACTGCCGGACGTCTCTGATCCCAAAACTTTTCAGGTTCAGATGAACCACTTGTCCTTGTTCCAGCCAGCGAGCAGCAGGATGGCCGGCCAGAAGATTTTCACTGCGGCAGGTCAGGATCAGGAGCATGGGCAAATCCTGTGGGGTGTCCAAAATCTGTTCAACCAGCCGGAGGCTGCCAGAATCAGCCCACTGGATATCTTCCAGGACAACCAGAGCTGGCTTATCTGGTGCTGCCTGGCGCAAGAGCGCTTTCAGAGCGGCTTGCAAGTGATACTGTCGTTCACTGGGAGAATACGTGACGTGGTTCTGGACAGGGCCAGTGAGGGTGACCAATTGCGGCGCCAGTTCCAGCAGGACTGGCAAAGAATCCGCAGCCTGCTGCACCAACCCCTGGCGGAACCGTTCGATGAAAATCGGGTCCTGGTTGAGAAACTGGCGCAAAAACGTATGGATGACTTCGATCAGAGCAGAAAAAGGTGTGTTGTCCCGGTATTGGTCAAATTTCCCCAGATAACAGCCGCTGGTCTGGCCATCCAAAGACTGGCTGGTTGACTGGACCAGCGTTGATTTTCCGATTCCTGCTGGTCCCGAAACGAGGACAACGATTGCCTGTCCTCTATCCTGGACCTTTTCCAGCAGGGCCGCCAGTTGTGCCTGCTCCTGTTCCTGGCCGATCGGACGCTCCGGCTTGATCGCCAAAGGTGATTCTGCAGGATAGGCCAGATCGAAATTCGGGATACTCCAAATACCTTCTGAAAAGTCCAGTTTTTGTTGGCAGAGGCCAAGGAACGCAAGCAAGTCTCTGGCGGAAGAGAAACGGGCAGCTGGATTTTTCTGCAGCAACCGGATACACATCTTGTCTAGCGCCGGAGGCACATCCGCCCGGAACTGGCTCGGCAGCGGAGCCGGTACAGCCAGGTGACTGTGAATCAACTGCCGGTAGTCATCGGTTGGAAATGGAGATATGCCGGTCAGTAACTCATGAAAAATCAACCCGAGGACATACAGGTCTGCCCGTTCATCCACAGGCAGACCTGTCCGACCTGTCTGTTCAGGGGCCAGATAGCGGGCTGGCCCGGCAGGAATACCGGCGCCAAGCGCAACACAATCAAACCCGTCCATGGATTCTTGGACATGAATCTTGCCCGGTTCCAGCCAGAGCAGGAAATGTCCTTTCTGGTGTTCGCGCCAGACAGATTCCGTCAGAGCCAGGGCGGCCTGAATAAATGAATGGATCGACATACCGCCAGGCTGGATCCAATCAGACAGCGGCTTTGCTAAGTCTGACATGACACCTCTCCGTTTAATTGCATTCAAGATCCCATTTGATTAATATTGTACTATAATTCGTTCTTTTGGGAGTTTTACATGGGCAAGCTCGTGGTTCTCATCGATGACGACCTCAATATGATCCGTCTGCTGCGGGCAGTCCTGGAAAAAAACGGCTACCAGGTCATCCCGTTTCTATCGGGTGAATCTGCTCTGGCCAGCCTGCCTGATCTGAAACCTGCAGCCGTCATCCTGGATGTCGTCATGCCTGGAATGGACGGCATTGATGTCTTGAAGCAGATACGAAGCCAGCGCCGCCTAGCCAAATTACCAGTGATCATGCTGACCTCCCGGGACAGTGAAGTGGAGACAGTCCTCGGACTTGAGCTTGGTGCTGATGATTACCTGTCCAAGCCAGTCCGGTATCACGAGCTGCTCACCCGGCTGAAGAAATGGATCGTCCGGACGGACGCATTGCCCGCCAGCCCTTCCGATCTGGTCCGGATCCATGGAATTACAATTAACCGGACTGCCTGCGAGGTCCAGTTCCAGGAGCAGCCTGTGACTCTGACCCATTTGGAATTCGAATTGCTAGCCCTGCTGGCAGCAAGTCCTGGCAAGGTTTTCACCCGCGACCAGCTGCTCGACTTGCTCTGGCATGAAGAACAAAATTACGAGACCCGCACCGTCGATGTCCATATCCGGCGGCTACGGAAAAAACTGGAGGATTGCGGACTCAATCCTCAGATCATCGAGACTGTCCGCAGTGTGGGTTACCGGATGGGCCAGGCAAAGGACTGATGTCATTGCCTTTCACGGCTGATGAAGAGCCTCTGGCTGTTCAGCAGCCGGACAGACAAGGTGTCCAGCAGGCTGAGTGCAATATCCGGGTAATGACGAATCATCTGGCGAAACGCCGTCCGGGGCAATGTGAAAAACTTGGCCGGACCCATAACCACTTGAGCGGTGGCAGGACTGGCCCGTTCCCCCAGAACGGCTTCTTCTCCCAGGCTGGCCGGAGCTTTGATCAGACCCAATGACCCTGTCTGGCCTTGTCCCAGCTCTGCACTCGTTTCCACAAAGCCTTCCACCAGAATCCACAGCCGGTCTGGACGTTCATTTGCGGCGAACAGGATGGCGTCCTCTTCCAGAACCACCTCCTTGCCGATACGGGCCAGCTGACCGAGCTCATCCACGGAAAGGCCGGCGAACAGATCAACTTCTCCCAGCCAGGAGATCAACTCCAGCCAGCTTGACACGTCCGCATGGGGTCGATCAGGTTGTTTGTTCTTGCTCATGGTCACCTCTTTGCTCCTCTGTTCAAATGGAAGATGAAAGTTGTCCCGGATCCAATAGGGTCTCGCCAGTTCCAGCCATCGGTCCGTGAACAAAGTCGAAAGACCGGTGGGATCTTGCAGGTTCTGACCATCTGGACCACCAGACAGCAGATAAGCGACCAAGCCTGCCGCCAATGGCTGGCGCCGAGACCAATGCATGAGAATTTCCACCAGTTGATCACGTTTATCAGGCGCGAGTTCCAGTCGCGGGCCGTTCGAGACCCAGGTCAACATCCGGTCCAAGGGGAAAGCAGCGTCCTGGCGCTGCAAGGCAAAAAAGACCAGCTGGAACAAGGCACGCGCAATTTCGCCGAGCCGGCGCTTGAGAATCCGGGCGTACCGCAATGGCAGGTCCTTGAACACATGTTCCAGATTGGATTCTATCCAGGCCAGCCCGGCCAGATGGTCCAGGCAGGCAGCGGTCACCAGGTCTTGGCTCTCCCGGTACATCCTTTCCGGCAGGCATTTGACTGAAAGCAAGAGACCTTCCACGGTTTCCTGTGCCCTTTGGTGCTGCCAATTCTTCCAGTCAGGCAGGGCCGACCAGGACATCAGGGCTGTTTCGATCGATTGCTGCACCGTGCGGCTGGACATGGGATACAGGTCAGCCAGGCAAGCGGCGGTTTCGACAGCGCCGATCCGTCCCAGACACTCCACTAGGCGTTGCCGGTCCAGATCCTGCTCTGATTGAATCAGTTTTTCGCAGGCCAGCGTGGTGATCTCGCGGCCACCTAGCGTCTCTGCCAACCGGCAGGCAATCCGGATGCCACCCGGCCTGGATAGCCATGAAGGCAGCTCCATTCTGATTTTTTCCTGCCAGCTAACTGGATTCAGGCGGACCAAGACGAGGCGAACCATCGCTGCCACCTCTGGATCCGGATCCTCCAGCAATCTGACAAGCATGGATTCAGTCGCTTCGGCAGCCAGCCCGGGACTTGCCAACTGGCTGACTGCTTCAAGACGGATGGCCGGGTCCTGGTCTTCCAGCGCTGCCGGCAACAACGATCGCATCCTTTGTGTCCTTCCAGCCACCGGTCTCATCGTCTGCCAGGCCAACAAGCGGATCCGGGCATCCGGATGATTGAGAAAGGACTCGGCAGCTGGAGCAAGCTCCGGGTCCTCCAGCTGCATACCCAGTTCCAGGATCACCCGGATGCGTCCGGGATTTGTCAGATCCTGGTCCTTGAGCAAACGCGCCAGCTGGTCGGCCTGGAATAATTTGCCAACCGGCTGGTCCAAGGCTCTCCCAGGATCAATGACACCCTGTTCCAGGCTATCCAGCAAGGCCGGAATATAATGCTTCTTTTGTTTTCTGGACCAGGCCAGATACAGTCCGGAAAAAATCAGGCCAATCATCGACAAGCCCAATAAGGAAACCAGGCCTCTGGCATGTAAACCGGAAAAGGCGGAACTGATCAGTTTGCCGCCAGAATTGATTGCTCCGGCATACAGCAGCCCTGCTGCAGCACGAGATCTTTCCGGCAGCAATTTGAAATAGAATTGGGAAATGGTGGGTACCAGGGTAAAGGCAAGGATATCCATGACAATATCGCTGGTAACCAGAATCGCCAGTATCCCAGGCAACGGCTGGGAGATGGCGATGGTGACAAAAACCAGGACTGTCAGCAGACCCATCAGGACTGAAGTCAGGCCTAACCCCAGCCGCGTGAAGAGACGATTCGCCAGCAGGCTGGCCAGCAGCGAGCCCACGTAAAGCGCGGCGATAAAATTGCCATAAAACTGGCCGATCTCATGCTCGGCACTGACCTGGTCCGTCAGGACGGCAAACATTTCATAATCCACCAGGTAATACATGGCCATGGCCACGACGAAGCTGGCCAGCGCGAACCGGAACAGTGGTTTGAGCCGGATCTGGTGCAACACCTCGAGAATACCGGCATTTCGTGCACGTGCCTTGCCTGGTTCGCTGTCCGGGAGCGATTGCCTGAGCACGCGGATCCACAACGGAAATGCGACGATGACCAGAGCGAGCATGAGAAACAACGTCAGCTCTGTACCCACTCCAGGAACCGCAGACGCCAGGCGGGACATCACAAGACCGGCCAAGGCACCTCCCAGGATGAATACAGCAGTCAGGACTGGGAACAGCCGTTTAGCCTGCTGCAAGGGACAGGCACCATCCGCCAGCATCCAGAGCACCGGCACATACATGCGCAGCATTACATTGTAGAGAAGAAAAGCAACCGGATAATACCAGCGCCAGCTTTGCCCAAGAAGCATCATCAGGCCCAGCCCCAGGACCAATGCAGCCAGCCCCAGAGAGATGATACCGTTCATCAGTCCTACCAGCCGGATCCGGGAAACCCTGCGCCCCAGATGACTGGTCAGGAGCAATTGAGCCGGCAAAATGACTGCTTCTGCCAGATAGACAGCTGGCAAGTACTCGAGTCCAAAGCGCGTGATGAACAGGGTTTTGCTGCTCAACAGGCCGATGACATTGATCAGCCCCGCCAGGAAAAAGATCGGGGCCAATTGGTAGAATCGCCTGTCATCCGTCTGTTTGAGACCAATCCACGAAAGCAAACGCATGACGGCCCTCCTTTTGACCGTTTTACTCTATAAAAAGGATGTTACAAGACCCCCCGCGATTGTTACGAGCCGGTTAACAAAGCAACAACACCTTTGTATGCAGCCAGGAAAACGAAGCTGGCCATTTTACAGCCCGTTAACGTAGACGAACGTCCTTTTAACAACCAGGGGCTACGCTTGAGGTGAAATGGCCCATACCCAGAGGCCAAGGGAAGGAGTCACTACAATGGAAGATGAGAACATGCTACGAGATGATGAGTTGGAACAGGTGGCAGGTGGAGCGCGGGTCTTGATCAGTCAAAGCACGTACAATGGTTCACGCAGCACCTACATTGCCTGTGATCTGGCCCCGGATGAAGCCACCCTGGCCCAAAGAGCCAATTACTTTTGGTGCAACGGATCCGGTTATGACAACGACTGTCCTGATTTCGATGCCAGGTCGGAAGAATATTATCAGATCCCGGGCTGCAGGAATTGCCAGTTCTGCAATCATTTCCGGCAGTATGAAACCCGTGCATGATGCCTGTTGTTGCTAAAGAGTTTACACTCAACGAATACAAAAAGGGCTGAAAGGAATCTAAAACCATGTGTGCTGAAAGACTTGACGATGAACTCCTGGAGACAGTCACGGGTGGAGCCAATGTCCACCTCTCTTTTGACTATGCCAAAAAGGGAACCAGAAGCTATTCGTGTGACCACCTCTCGGAATTTTCCGATTTCTGGTCCACCGTCATGAATGTCGAGAATGGGCAGTTCCGTTTCGATGGCGATCCGTGTCCCTATTATGAGGCATCCAGCCCCAGCTTTGCCAAAACCCCTGGCTACCAGTACTGCCGCTTCTGTTCCAAGCTCAAGCCGCTCTGATCCCTTTACAGGGTCTGGCGCTCGACCATGTCGTAAAACTGTCCCTTCATGGCCATCAGCTGGTCATACGATCCTTCTTCGGTGATTTTGCCTCCAGCAAGCAGGACGATTCGATCGGCATGGCGGATGGTCGACAAGCGGTGGGCAATGACCACTCGGGTGCATTTGAGCTGGTCGATGCTATCGGAGACCTGCTTTTGTGTGAGGTTATCGAGCGCTGATGTGGCTTCATCAAAGTACAAAATCCGGGGGCGGCCGACGATGGCCCGGGCAATCATCAGGCGCTGCTTCTGGCCTCCTGACAGGCCTCCGCCGCCCTCGGATATGATCGTATGCATCCCCATCGGCATGTCCTTGATATCGTCGGCAAGACCAGCCATCCGGGCGGCCTCCCACGCATCGTCGAGGGTTTTGTCCGGGCTGGTGACGATGATGTTGGAGAAAATGTCTCCAGCAAATAATTTGCTGTTCTGCATCACGACGCCAATGCTGCGGCGCAGAGAATGAGGATCGAGGCTGTTTAGATCACGGCCATCGTAGTAAATGGCACCCGTCTGCGGCTTTTCAAAGCCCAGGAGCAACCGGAGCAGGGTCGATTTGCCACAGCCGGTCTTGCCAACAATGGCGACATATTCTCCACTGCGGATCCTGAGGTTCAGATGATCCAGAATCAAAGGCGCATCCTTCTGGTAGCCAAACTGGACGCCATTGAGTTCGATCGATCCGGACAAGGACGTGACAATACTGCGCTGGTCACTGCTTTCAGGAACGGTCTCAAATATTGGCTGGACCATTTCCAGAGTCGGTTTGATGCTGGCAGCTGTCATCGCCATGCCCGTCATGGACATGACAGCCCCGCTCACCATGCCGTAGGCGACATTGAAAGCCAGATAATCAGCCGTTGCAATTTTGTTCAGGCCAGCATAGAAATACATCACCAAGGTGCCACCCAGGAAAACCAGTTCACTCAAAGGCTCGGTCAGCCGCAGGAACAGCGGCGGCGCATAGTCCAGCCTGGTTTTTTCGGCATACAGGTTAGCCCAGCGGGCAAACGCTCTTTTTTCCGAACCAGTCAGGCGGATCTTCTGGACACCGCTGATCAGGGCAAATACAAGGCCCGACAATTTTGCGGACAGCTTCATGTTCTGGCGGCTGATGGACAGCTGCATGAAAGTCGTCAGGATGGACAAGGACAGACTGGCCAGAAGCACACCCATTGCAGGCAGAACCAGAGCCGGGGCATAACTGAGCATCTGCGTGATGTAGACCAGTGAAAACAAGGCGGTCAGACCGGAAGTGAGCACAGCGTTGGACAATGCGCTGCTCAGGGTATTGATGCCCATCAGGCGGCTCGTCAGTTCGCCAGCGGAGTAAGAGCGGAAAAAATTTGCCGGCAGGGTCAGGACACGCATCATCGCTGCGGACTGGACCGAGAGGTTGATTTTTTCCATGAAACGGGTCATGATGGCGCTGCGCGTGACGCCAAACAAGGTTGTACCAGCTGCAGCGCCAAGCATCAGGCCAGCCATCGGCAGGATGTTGCTCTGGAGGCCTGAGGGGATGATACTCTGGTAGATCTGGCGGTTGAGCATTGGCATGAGCAGGCCGACCAGAGAGGCCAGCAAGCTCGCAGCCAGGACAAAGACCACATCAGCTCGCGAAATAGACCGCGCCATATGCCAGGCCAGGTCGAGCAAGGTCAGTCGTCTGGCTGGCAGAGGCCGGTAAAAGCAAAAAGCATCCTCATTGAGGGTTTGAGCCGTCTGCTTGGTGACGGTGGCCCACTGTCCATCCGGATGGCGATAGCGATAACCAGACAATCGCCCTGGCAAGAGGGCAACGACCTGCCCATCCCGTGTGCTGCCAAGGTAGGAACCAGATGCGTGTTTCCACCAGCTGCCAGTCAGTTCAACTCGGCGCCGCATGATTCCATGGGGACGCAAACTGTAAAGTAGTTGCTCATTTAGGTCGGTGATCTGCTCAGGAACCGCCACGGGCGAACAGCCCAGAGACTGCAGGACCTGCCCAATCGCATCTTTGATTTGTGCCGGGGATCCCGTCTGGACCAGTCTTTTTTCCAAGACACCTGCCAAGGCATCAAACGCCTCGGTAAAAGCCTGTTCATCGTTTGTTCGCCGTTCCTGGATCTGGTCATTGAAAATATTGAAGCTCATGCCTGACTCCCTGATGGTTTAATCTGTAGTGACCAGCTGGCTGTAGGATCCGCTCATGGCGATCAGTTCATCGTGGGTGCCCCGCTCCACGACCCGCCCCTTGTCGAGGACGATGATCTCGTCACAGTCGCGTACCGTCGAAAGACGGTGGGCAATGATGATACAGGTTCCGCCCAGGTTGCGGATATTGTTCATCACCATGTGTTCGGTCTTGCTGTCGAGAGCGGATGTGGCTTCATCGAGCACAATAATTGTCGGTTCACTGGCCAGGACGCGGGCAATTTCCAGGCGCTGGCGCTGGCCACCGGAGAAATTCTTGCCACCCTCCTGGATGGTCTGGCTATAGCCATCGGGCCGCGAGACAACCACATCATGGATGTCTGCGTCACGGGCAGCCATGATCACCGCAAATTCCTCAATCGAGGTATCCCACATCCGGATGTTGTTGCTGATCGTGTCTTCAAACAAGGTGATCTCCTGGTCCACCATGGCCACCGAACTGCGAAAGACATAGGGATCGATCGCTGAACGCGGCTTGCCGTCAAACAAGATTTCGCCCGACCAGGGCTCATACAGGCCAGTGACCAGTTTGGCAAGTGTGGATTTGCCACAGCCACTTCCCCCAACCAGGGCGACGGTCTGTCCCGGGCCAAGGTGCAGGGAAAAATCCTGGATCAGGGGATCACCCAGGCGGCTGTAGCCAAAATTCAAGTTTCTTATTTCCAGCTCGCCAAAGAGTTTGCCCGGCATGTCCATGGCGTCCGGAGCCAGAGGAATTGCACCCCTGCCTGAAGCATCGCCATTGGGGGATGGATTCGCTTGCTCGGCCTCCCCCTGGGCGGCAGAGTCAAAGCCATCGACAGGGTAATCCAGGACATCTTCAACGCGCTCAAGATCGGTTTTCAGAGCGATCAGAATTTGACCCAGACTGATGAATTTATTGACTGGATTCATGAAACTGCCCAGATAGCCCTGGAAAGCCATCAGCATGCCGATTGTAAACTGTCCTGCCATGATGAAAGCGACTCCGATCGACAGGATCAGGATATTGACAGCCTGGTTGAGCAAAGCAGGGACGATCCCAAGAAGCGCTGTGGTCCGGTTGATACGCGTCTGGGCGTTGTGGAATCGGGTGTAATAGCCAGCCCAGCGTTCAAAATAGCCATTTTCAGATCCACTCGACTTGATGGTCTCGATCATCTCGATTCCAGAGACCGTGGCACCGGACAATTTACCATGGCTGTCCTGCAACACCCGGGTCTGGCTCTGGATCTTCCTGGCCGTCCAGCGTCCGATGAACAGATTGGCCAGGGCGGTCACGATGCCGATCAAAGTCAGAAGCAGACTGTAGCGAAGCATGATCACCAGATAAAAGACAATCATCGTCAAATTGACCACGGCAGGTGCCAGTTTGCGGATCATCTGGGAAGCGATCCCTTCGTTGGCAGCCTGGCGACTGGCAATGTCGCCCGCCCAGCGCTGAGCAAAAAAGTCCATTGGCAGGCGCAGGACATGATAGATGAATTCAGCGCTGGCCGTGATGGCAAATCTCCCGTTGATCCTAAGCCAGCCCAGACTTTGGATGGTAGTATTGGCTACCGTGGTGAAAATCAGGAGCGCATAGGCCAGTGTAAACGGGATGAGCCATTCCGGATTTTTACCGGACAAGATCTCATCCATGAAGATTTTAGCAAACAAAGGCGTGGCCAGGCCCACCATCGCACTGACTACACTGATTGCCATGACCAGATAGATTGCAGAGAGGGAGCCTTTGAGCCGCTTCCAGGCAAAATTGAGCACACTGCGTGGCTGACCCTCCGGAGCAAACTGCTTGGTAGGTTCAAACTGCAGGACAATGCCGGTAAAAGACCGGTCGAGATCCTCGAGGCTGACTTCGACAGTGCCCTTGGCTGGATCATTGATCACCGCCTTGCCTTTTTTAAAGCCATTGAGCACAACAAAATGGTTGAAATTCCAGTGGATGATTGCGGGGTACCTGATTTTGCGCAAATCAGATGGCTCCATGCGGTAACCAGCTGCATCCAGGCCGTAGCCCCGCGCTGCCCGTAATATATTCTTGGCACTGCTGCCATCACGGGAGACGCCGCTGTCGATGCGGACCTTTTCCAGCGGCAGCCATTTGCCATAATACGCCAGCACCATGCACAGAGAAGCTGCACCGCACTCGAGCATCTCCATCTGGATCACAACTGGCACTTTGGCGATTTGGGTGGTGGGTGTGCGTTGTTTCTTGCGCTTGACTTGCATACGCTGGCCCTCAGAAGAGCAATTCATAGGGTTTACGTTCGTTGGTCACAATCAGGACTGAGCAGGTGGAACCAGTGGTCAGTTCGATCGCCTGCCCCAGCTTGTTTGACCAGCGCAGTGTGCCATTGTCTGAGTCCAGGCGGATCTGGATCTGGACCAGGCCGTCAACGGGTTCCGCGCGGATGAATTCGACCGTTCCATGAACAAATCCGTAAGTCTCACGGGGAGCGTAGTCAGGAGAAACCTGGGCCTTCTGTCCTGCCTCCAGGCGTTTGGCCACTGACAAGGGGACCTCGATCATTACTTTGTCCTCAGAACTGACACCCGCCAGACTGACCGTCTCGGGCAAGCTGCCAGTCACGGACCAGATCCCTGCCGCCAGAAGAAGGACCAGCAAGCCGGTCAGAGCAACCCAGAACAGTGGATGGGTCGCACGGATGTATTCATTGAGCTGGTCTGGACTGGAAATGCGTTCCAGGGAATTCTTGCGAAACAGGCTGTTATCCATGGCAGTTCCTCACGACATGAAAATCAAATCAGAGTGATCCCTGCTATTCTGGCGCCTGTTTGTAACAGATACATGCAGCGATGTTAAGGGCGTGTTAATAAAAGTTTACACAGACGACATATTGGCTTGAATGGCGTTAACAGAGTCGGTTCATACTCCATTTAGATCCAGCAAACATCCCATCCCAAGATCCGACCCGTATGTAAATTTGAAAGGAGTCCTAATATGACAGAGGAAAACTACAAAAAACTTGCAGACGAACAGCTCGATGATGCCAGTGGTGGCTTGGCCGAATTTTTTACCGGCCAGATGCTGGTTACGCTTATCACGCCATCCTGTGATATGTGGGTCGGCAATGGCAATTACGACATGCACAAAGCCATTACCGATCATAAAGTATGCGGCAATTGCGCCAACATGGGCATGGCCAATGGATTAGCGATCTGCAAAGTCCGAAAAGGCTGATCGTCGCTATTCAGCCAAAAAACTGCCGGATCTCCAGCACAAGCGGGATCCGGCAGTTTTTTTATCACGGGATATCAGGTATGGTCAATGGCACTACTTTGATCCGGTCCAGTGCTTTGCTGTTGACCGGTGTGTGGTCGATCTTGAAATCGCCAGATTGGAAAACAATGTCAGCTGGCGTACGGATGGCCAGGTCATTGGCATCCGCAATGCTGTAGTTGGAATGAATGAACTCGACTTCAAAACAACCAGCTTTCATCGTGTCACCGTCACTGACTTCGATCAGGGTCACACCTTTGACCCCAGTCCCGCGATCGGCCAGCTTCTGCCGGACCAGCGCAACGGTCATGTCCGATCCATATTCATAGATGTACATGTTCTTGCCGATTTCACGCATGCCGCCAAGTGGTATCACTTTGAGTGTGTTACCTGTATACCTGACGTGATGAAAAACCTCGCCCGGACTTTTTTTCTTGACGACGCTCGGGGAACGGTCAGTTCGATGATCTTTTTGGCGACGGAGCCTTCCGTCAACAATTTTCTTAGTAAACTAATCTATTGTGCTTTAGATTGTTTGATCGAGTTCTTACAACTCAGACTGGATCAATTTTGTAATTTCCTTGACCGACGGTACACGGCCAGCCGATTTGACTTTGCCATTGATGATCAGGCCTGGCGTCTGCAGGATGCCGGTGGCTATGATCTGCTCCATATCTGTGATGTAGAGAATCTGAGCCTCGACGCCCAGTTCCTTGACAGCCTGTTGCGTCCGGGCGAGGACATTCTTGCAATTTGTGCAACCAGATCCGACGACTTTGATTTCCATTAAACATTCTCCTTTTGCTTCTTCTCGTGGCATTTCTTGCAGGCTTTGTATTGCTTGTGGCCGCCGGAAAGGTTGAAAACTTTGCGGAAGCCGTGGTTGATCAGGATGTTCTGGGCAGCATTGCCAGTGGTGCCCTTGTTGCAGTAAGTAACGACGGGCTTGTCTTTGTCCAGTGCCGCCATCTGCTCACGCAGGCTGCTGTGGGGCATGCTGACTGCATGGTCGACATGGTGTTCCTGGTATTGTTTGGCGACCCGGGCATCGACGACTTGGATGTCATCCGGGGCGGTGGCCATCAGGTCATCTGCCGTAATGATCTCGCGGCCCCGGTGCAGCGCATTGTCGAGGATCATGCCGGTGTAGAGGACCGGGTCTTTGGTAGTGGCAAACGGCGGCGCGTAAGCCAGATCGAGGTGGAAAAGGTCCGACACACGTAGACCGGCTGTCATGGCGGTGACAAAGACATCCATCCGTTTGTCGACGCCCTCGTAGCCAACGATCTGGACCCCGAGCAATTTCTCGGTCTTGCGGTCGGCGATGGCCTTGATCACCATCTCCTTGCCACCATAGTATTCCGGTTTGTCGGGCTTGATGTTGTGGCTGATCACAATGTCGTAACCACTGTCGCGAGCCTGCTTTTCATTGAGACCACTGGCAGCGACCGTGCGATCGAAGAGCTTGAAAATGCCGGTCCCGGCAATCCCGCGGAACTCGATCTCACCACCGGTGATGACATCACCGGCAATTCGGCCCATTTTGTTGGCAGTCGAACCGAGTGGACGGTAAATCGGCCGGCCATCGACGATCGAGAAACTCTCAGTGCAATCACCACAAGCATAGACATCCGGGATATTGGTCTGCATCCGGGTGTTGACGGCAATCGCCCTGGTCTGACCCAGGGCCACTCCCATCGCCTGGGCGAGAGCCGTGTTGGGCCGGACTCCGACCGCCAAGATCACCAGGTCGGAATCGACCGTCGAACCATCGTCTAGATTGACCGATCCAGGCCAGATTTCGGTCGCAGCAACGCCCGTCAAAACTGTGACATGATTTTTGGTCAAGGCATCTTCGACATAAGGGGCGAGATCAGCGTCGACAAAGGGGCAGACCTGGGGCAGCTTTTCCACCACGGTCACCTGGATGCCGGCATGTACCAGGTTCTCCACCATTTCCAGGCCGATGAAGCCACTACCCACTACGACGGCGGTCTGGGGCTGGTGCTCCTCGATGAACGTGCGAATCGCCCGGGCTGAGAGCGGGTTTCTGAGCGTGAAGACATGCGGCAGATCGACACCAGGGATCGGCGGCACAATCGAAGTGGCGCCAGTAGACAGGACCAACACATCATAATGATCCGTGAAGGTTTCACCAGTGGCAAGGTTTTCGACCACCAGGGTCTTGGTTTTAGGGTCCACCGACAGGACTTTATGGCGAATCAGGATATCAACCTCATATTTCTCGCGGAAGAATTTCGGATCACGCGGCGTCAGTTCTGCGAGCTTGGCAACTTTGCCACCGATGTAATAGGGCAGACCGCAGCCGGAATACGAAATGTGCTCATCCATTTCATAGATGACAATCTCAGCGGTTTCGTCGTTGCGCCGGGCCTTGGCTGCCGCAGACGTCCCTGCTGCGACGGCGCCGATGATCACGATTCGTTTGGGATTTAGTACAGCACTCATGTTTCAAGCTCCTTTGCCCGGGGAAACCAGTGGCTGGTTTTGTTGGCGAT
>JAQUEY010000163.1 GCA_028684955.1 Eubacteriales bacterium | reverse complement strand
AAAACAGGCGTTTCTCAGGTGGGGCTGACAATTTCCCCGCGAGGGCACCGACCTAGAATCGGCAAGTTCCATTTCTATGTCGGAGCACTAAAACGGAAGAGGTTTGGAACAGCGCAAAACCGTTGAAGCTGTAAGCTTTACCAGACATAATAATAGTTGCCGTCCAGGTGCACCGACCCCTGATCTGGCAATTGCCGGTATCGGGGCCGGCCGTCGCGCCACGCCTGGTCACTCGCGTGAAAAAGCCCTGGCACTCGCCAGGGCTTTCGTGATGGTTCTGAATGAATCGTGATCAAGGAAGCGTCTCAGTCGACCGAATCACGCTCTCAATCGGTCGTTCTAGAATCCGTCCCTCTTCAGGCGCCAGCGCCTGCTTTGAGCCGGGCGGTGACAGCGATCAGGCGTTTGGCCTGGTGGGCAACCGCGTCACGGACATCTTCGACCGGTTTGCCATCGGCGCCTTGGGATACGGAGGTGCCGTATGGGTTGCCGCCTGCTTTGAAGATTGAGCCGTCGGTGTAGCCGGGGGCGACGACGATGGCGCCCCAGTGGAACATGCTGGTGTAGAGGGAGAGGATGGTGGCTTCCTGGCCGCCATGCGGGTTTTGAGCTGAAGACATGGCGCTGACGGTTTTGTCGGTCAGCTTGCCCTGGGCCCACAGGCCACCTTGGCGGTCGATAAAATTCTTGGCTTGAGCGGCCATGCTGCCAAATCGGGTCGGGACAGAGAAGAGGATGGCATCGGCCCAGTCGAGGTCTTCGGAGCTGGCTTCCGGGATCTGGGCGGTGTTGTCGACGTTGGCTCGCCAGGCTGGGTTGGAATCTATGGCCGCATCAGGTGCGGTTTCCGCGATGCGGACGAGCCGGACTTCGGCGCCGGTTTCCTGGGCGGATTCTGCTGCCCACTGGGCAAGCTGGTAATTGATGCCGGTGGCACTGTAGTAGACGATGGCTAATTTAACTTTTTCCATGGTAAGTTCCTCCATAATTTAGTGTTGCTTCATTTCGATCAGGATGTAATGGGATTTCGTTTGGGCTTCCAAGGTGATGGTTTCGGCGATGAATTCTGTTGCATCGCGGGTGTTGAGGGCAATGCCATTGGCAAGTGAGGTGCCTTCGATCTGGATCAAGTAGGCTTGGCGGTCAGGAGCGAGATTAAAATCGATGTTGCGGCCGGCGTCCAATTCAAGGACGAACAGGTTGGCGTCCTGGTGGATTTTGATCGGTGCCGCGCCATCGGTACCGGAAACGATCTGCAGCCACTGGTTGTGCCGTGCTTCCCAATCGAACCGGTAATCGCCGTACTGGGGGCTATGGCCTCTGCGATCGGGCAGGATCCAGATCTGCAGGAAACGGGCGGTTTTCTCGCCCCAGTTGTATTCGCTGTGCTGGATGCCCGTGCCGGCGCTCATGTACTGGACATGGCCGCGGGTGATCGTATTCTGGTTGCCCATGCTGTCACCGTGAGTCAGGTGGCCGTCGATGACATAGGAAATGATTTCCATGTCGCGATGTGGGTGGGTGGCAAATCCAGTTTGTGCCTGCACCAAGTCGTCGTTGACGACACGCAGGACGCCGAAATTCATGTTGGCCGGATTGTAGTAGTCGGCAAAAGAGAAGTGGAACAGGCTTTGCAGCCAGCCAAGGTTGCTGCGGCCCATGTTCTGGTGGTCAAGTTTGCGGATCATCGGGGGATGCCTCCTTGCGGTCAATTGCTGTCTTGACCTGTACCAATTGGCGGATCAGCCGCTGCTTGTCATCGGCTGCGATGCCTTGGAACAGATCATCCAGAAATTGTTCGTGCTGGGGGAAGATGTCAGCGATAAGCTTGGACCCTGTGTCCGTCAGGGTGACATAGAACACCCGGCGGTCCGTCTCGCATTGCCGCCGCACGACCAGTCCCTTTTTCTGCAGTTTGTCGATCACGTAAGTGACCGTGCCACTGGTCACGAGGATTTTTTCTGCCACTGTCTGGACCGCCTGGTCGCCTTTGTGATACAGCAGCTCGAGGACACCAAATTCGCTGGTCGAAAGGCCAAATGCCTGCACGTTTTTCTCGATCCGGGCAAACAGAGCAGTGTGCGCCCGGGCCAGGGCGATGACCAGTTTCAGACTGTCTTGGCTCATGGTGTGTTTCCTTTCGTGTGTCTCACGCTTTTATCTTGATATCAAGATAATACCTGATAAATGTCTTGAATTCAAGATAAAATCTGACACCAGAGTTACGGTTCGATGATTTTGGGATCATATCAGGCGTGATCCAGCACGTGCCAGTTCAATTCCTTACGCAAACTGGTCTTATCAAAATGGTCAAAATCATGTGTTTTGATCAGGCCAGTTTGCGTACAGAGCTGGACCAGCTAGACCAGACCTCGCTTTGTTAACAAGATCGTAATAGAGACTGGCCTCGAATTAACAAAAGTCTGTCACACTGCCAGCAACCATCCAGGCAGGATGCGAAGGAGGTTTCAAATGGACGAAGGAAAACCATCTATCGAGAAAAAATCAGACGAAGAACTCGACAAGGTGAGTGGCGGTATGATCGAGATCGTCAATGACCAAACCGGCATAACTGAGATAAGTGGCTGACAGCAAAGTGATGGATCATGGGAAGGAACAAAAACCAAAGATGAAACCGGATCGAAATAAACGCAGAAAATTGCAGACCCGGCTGATCCTGTTTTGCACGCTGTTCGCTTTGTTGCTGGCAACCTTCATCGGCGGATATGGTTACTCTGTCCACACTTCGAGCATGATGGAGCGCTACCAGGTTTATGCAGAAACACAGCTGTATCAGGCGCTCAGTTGGATGGACGGAGACGAACTCGCCCGGAGCATTGCCACCGGGGATATGTCTGAGTCCTATTACAACCAGAAAACTGCTCTGGACCTGTTTTTGGAATATTCTGAGATCAGCTCGCTCTACGTGGTCCACTTCCCAGATCCGACTGACTTCCGGACCATGAACTATGTCATCAGCGCCACGAGTTCGGATATTCTGGCAGAAGATCCTGATTTTTTTACGGCAATCAATACACCCGGGGTGATCGGCGACGCGGCAGATTCTGACTATGACGATGAGACTGCCAGCTTGATTGCCTTGAGCTTGCTTGACCAGCCAGAAACGGCCACGGTCCAGTTCATCGACAATGACACGGAGCTCTACGGCTATGTTTTGACCGCCTATGTGCCGATTTTTGATTCGAACGGTCAGGCGGTCAGTATCCTGGCTCTGGATCTGTCGATGGAAGCGATCCGCGAGACGATGCGCGCCTACCTGTTATCAGTTACTTTGGGAACGGTCCTGATCCTGACGATTTTCTTGTTTGGCTTCATTTATTTCCTGAACCGGTTTGTGATTAGCCCGATTCGCAGTCTATCGCAAAGTGCCCGGGATTTTGTGGCGCAAAGCGACCGTGTCAAGGACGATCCGGCCCAGTTGTCGTTCAAATCTGTCCCCGTGCACACAAAAGACGAGATTGAATTGCTGTCTGAAAGCATCTATGACATGACCAGCGGCTTGAAAAACTACATGATCAACTTGAAAACCATAACCGGGGAGAAGGAGAGGATCAGTGCTGAGCTCAATGTTGCGCGCGAGATCCAAGCGTCGATGTTGCCGCAGGTTTTTCCCGCGGTTAACGACTTTGAAATTTATGCCTCCATGCTTCCGGCCAAAGAAGTTGGTGGGGATTTCTACGATTTCTTCCAGCTGGATGACGATCATTTGTGCGTGGTCATCGCGGATGTATCCGGTAAAGGCGTCCCAGCTGCCCTTTTCATGGCCATTGCCAAGGCTCTTATCAAACAGAATGTCCTAAGCGGCAAGTCGCCCGCTGAGGTTTTCACCATAACCAATGAACAGCTCTGCGAAGGCAATGGCGGCAACTTGTTCGTCACCGCCTGGATGGGCCTTTTGGATCTGAGGACAGGCCTGCTCACCTATGTCAACGCTGGTCATAATCCGCCACTGCTCAAACCCGCTGATGGCGATTTTTACTATCTGAAACCACTGCCGGGACTGGTTTTAGCCGGCATGGAGGGCATTGTGTACCGGCAAAGCGAGATTTTGCTGGGTGTGGGCGATGTCTTGTACCTGTACACCGACGGCGTGACGGAGGCCACCGATGCCCACAATCAGCTCTATGGCGATGACCGCCTGCTTTCAGTCATAAACCAAGGCCCGGTCGCAGTCATGGAGGCTTTTTTGGGGCGAATCCAGAACGACATCGATGCTTTTGTCCAGGACGCGCCTCAAGCCGATGACATCACCATGCTGACGTTAAAAATCAAAGCACTCCACTGAGCATCGCTGTGAGCTTTCAGCCCAGCTTCAAATCGCCCTCCCGGATCCAGCCGATTTTGCGGAAATAGAGGCCAAAGGCCCAGGTTAAAATGGCTGGCAGGACAACGACGACAATCAGCAGTGCGAGCCAGTCGCGGGCCCCAATCGCGGCCTTGTTGCCAGCAGTGATGTCGGAAATCCAGCCGGTGTAGACGCCGATCGGCCCGACCAGACCACAGGTGCCCATGCCTGAGGCGATCGCTGGGCCGTTTTGCTGCAGGCCAAAGACGACAGTCGCGATCGGGCCGGTGATGGCAGAGGTCAGGATCGCGGGCAGCCAGACGCGCGGATTGCGGACGATATTGCCCATCTGGAGCATCGAGGTGCCCAGGCTTTGGGCAAAAAAGCCGCCCCAGTTGTTGTCGCGGAAAGAGAGGACGGCAAAACCGACCATCTGGGCGCTGCAGCCAGCCAGGGCCGCACCACCGGCCAGGCCGGTCAGGCCGAGAGCGGCACAGATCGCTGCGCTGGAGATCGGCAGTGTCAGGGCGATGCCGACTGTCACAGAAACCAGGAT